>JBBUBH010000022.1:0-12316 GCA_038078395.1 Patescibacteria group bacterium | reverse complement strand
AGTCGGTGTGAACATGGTGTGGGTTTCGCTCGTTGGCGGCGGGGGCGGCGGAGGTGGGGGCCGCAATGACGTCAATTATAATATCGGTGGCGGGGGCGGAGCAGGGCAGTCATTTTATCGCTACCCTTGTTCCGTGAGCGGCAATGTCGCTGTGACGGTCGGCGGCGCAGGGGGCGCAGGCAGCAGCTGCGGAATTGGGGGCAACGGCGGGGGTTCTTCCTTTGGCGATTGTATTATAGCCACCGGGGGCTTTGGAGGGGGCAGCTGCGGGGCGCCGAGTGGCGGAAACAGCGGCGGTGGAGTGGCGGGAGGTGGATACGGTTCCTCGAGTGGGTCGATGGGACTCTCCAGCGCCAGCAACGCGCTGGGGTCAACAGGTGGTGCTGGCGGTGGCGGTATTATGAATAACTCCGGCACCGGTTCAAATGGCGGCAATGGAGGCGGCGATGGGGCTTACGTGGGCGGAAAGGGAGGAGTGTGTCCGGTTCCTCAGCCCTATGGGATAGGTGGCGGTGGTGGTGGCTCATCCGGGTTCGGGAAAGGCGGCATCGGCGGCTACTGCTACGACACCCCAGGACCGAAAACCGCTGCTACGTCTGGATCGGGATACGGGAGTGGCGGAGGAGGCGGCGGATATAGTGCGGCTGCGGCTGCGGGCACAGCGGGATTGGTTATCGTCGAGTGGTGGCAATAAAATTTCACAAATGAAGCTGTGGGTTTTTCTTATTGGTTTAATCGTATTTTTAACTGCGTTAATAATTTATTTTTCCAACAACAAAAACATTTCGCCACTATCTCGCGAGATAGTGGCAGATAATTTAACACCCGCTCTTATCAATAAGAGCGATGTTAATAACTGTGTAAGCGAAGAACGGCCGGTAATCCTGCGAGGTAATTCGCTAAGCGGATTTCTTGAACCGGGCGCGGAACTTAAAATTCTTGTTGATTATTACAAATGCCACGAGTTGGGACGCGAAGATGTTATTGCCTACAATTATGCCGGCGACAATGTGCCGATTGTTAAAATAGTAAAAGCTATTAAAGGCGACACCTTTCATTTGAAACAATCAGGGAATTGCTGGAATATCTTAATTAATGGAGAAATTACTAAAAATTCGCAAAATCTTCCATATTGCATAAGCGAAAATGGCTATAAAATGCTTTCTTTGTATGAAAACGATTACAAAAACATAATTCCCAAAGACGCTTATTTGATTTTAGGTAATTTAACAGGCGGCTCGCTGGACTCCACTCAGTTCGGCTTAATAGGAAAAACCGACATTCTTAGTAAAGTAGAATATTAATAAACCAAACTCAAACGAAACAGCTTATATTCTATTATTCGACCCGGCAGGCGTTTAATTTATGATATAATAAAATCAATATGACACTGCAAAACAAAAAAGGATTTTCCCTTTTAGAAATTCTAATTTATACAGGGCTTATTGCCATAGTCGGAACGCTTTTAAGCGGAATTTTAATCAGCGTCACCCAGCTTGGAAATCAGCAAAGCGCGTCAACAGAAGTTAATCAACAGCTTAATTTCGTATTGCAGACGGTACAGCGGCTTGTCCGGGATTCCAGCTTGGTTGATATACCAAGCGGAACAGCGACTTCTTCGCTTGTTTTAAAAATGAAATCGGCGTCAGAAGATCCGACAAGAATTTATTTGTCCGGAAACAAGATATATCTTTTACAAGGCACAGGAGAAACTCCTTCTCCCCTTATTAATGACCAAGTTTTGGTAAATAATATCACTTTCGTAAAAATATCGGCTTATCCCGGACATGATTCAGTTCAGGTTGATCTGACGTTAAGCTATAATTCGCAAAATCCGCAAGAATCTTTTACAAAATCTTTGTCTTCGGCAGTGGCAAGAGTGAGCGCCGCCACCTTTGATTCAAGCGTGATTCCGGGAACTACTAACAGCTATGATATCGGGCTTTCAGCGACGCGCTGGAAAGATCTTTATCTGAGCGGCAGCTTGAATGTTGCCGGCACAGCGGCCGTTACCAGCGATGCGAATATTGAAGGCAACGTCGGGATCGGCACAGGAGGTGTTCCGGCCGCAAAACTTCATGTTGTGGGCGAAGCCAAAATAACCGGAATTTCCGGAGATGGAACAGGAAAAGCGGTCTGCATAAAATCTGATGGAAATCTTGGGACTTGTTCCACTGCGCCAAATGCGAGCGGGGTTTGCACTTGCAACTAAGAGTTCGCAATTTATCTGCCTATTGGCACCGAAATCGCCCCGCTCCTGCGGCGGGGCGTTTCTACGTCTCCCCAGCCGCAGTCCCGATAGTCATCGGGACACCAAGCTGCGGCTGAGTCCGAAGTTGCCATACGGCAAATAAATTGCTCACTATTGCATAATTATTAAAAAAATTAATTTTTATTTTATTGACTGCCGCGCGAAAATATAATATATTTCAAGCAGTATATTTAAACCAAAAAGGAGTCGGATGATTAAACTGTTTTTCCGGCAATATAATGAGAAAAAATTCATTGAAATCTCTCCGGAAACTTATGAACGGCTAAGATTATATTCCATTAAGCTTGCTCTGCCCATCGAAAAAATAACGCAAATGATCCATGACAGGTTCGGAAAAATATCGGAAGAAATTATTTTGCGGAATTTTGATCTTATAGCGGAAAGAAAAAACAATAGGCGGATTTGCACCAAAAAAAATCCATTTACCGCTCCCTTAAAAGAAAATGAGGTTTGGATACATCCCGATGCCGTTCAAACCGACCCGCCCGATTATGACGGTTCAATCCTTAATTTCCATTGTCCCAACTGCGGCGAAAATTTCGCCACTAACTGCTCATAGACCCGACTATTGGGTCTATTTTTATATGCTAAAAAATAAATTTAAAAAAATACTCTATTGCCTTCCGCATGAAAATATAATATATTAAAATCAGTTCATTTCAATCAAGGAGTATCTTCGTGGCTAAAAAGAAGATATCCGACAAACAGCGCAAGAAATACAAAGAAATTGATTGGTTCTGGGGAACGCAAGTACTCTGCGAAATATGCGGAAAATGTTCTTGTGAATCCTGTCATCCAAACGGGCCATGTATTTCTCAAAAAAAGAAGGTGGTAAAAAAGACAATAAAAGAAGCAAAAATGGTCATGCACCATGATGATCCCCCTTGTACCGCTCGCCTTTTCTTGGGTACCGGCCTCTGTCCAAAATGTAATTTAGTGCCGGATATGCAAAGTCTTTGCTTATGGCCCCATTGCCCGTCATGCGATTGCCCATTAAAAAATTTGAAATGCCCTGAATGCAAACAAACATTCAAAAACCCCTTCTCATAAGGGGTTTTTATTATTCCTACACCCCATGACACCTCTTGAATTTATTCCCGCTTCCGCACGGACACGGGTCATTGCGGCCAACTTTTTGACCGTTGACATTTGACATTTGACTATTGACTAAATTTATTTTAGGTGTTTGAGTCACTTGTTCCTTGTTAATTGTCACTTGTTGAAAACGTTCCGCGTTTTCACTTACCCATTTTTCAAAATCTTCCAAAAGCCGGCGGAATAACATATAGCTTTCCCTCTTATATTCAATCAACGGATCATGCTGGCCATAAGCTCTTAAGCGGACTGATTCACGGAGCGATTCCATTTCTTCCAAATGATTCATCCAAAAAGCATCAAGAGCCATTAAAATCTGGGAATTAGCGCCCGATTCAAGTAATTTCTGGCGTTTTTCATAAACTGCCAGCCGCTGTTTATTTAAAATATCATCATATTCAAGCAAATGTTTCCTGGCGTCAAAATTAAATCCTTCAACTTTTGCCTGCGCCTGCCCGACCGCCCGCGAAACCATGCCCGATTCAATCGGCGTGTCTTCCGGAATATCCAAACTTCCCATTAAACCGCTTATTTTCTCGCCGCCGAAAATGCGCATCAAATCATCTTCAAGGGAAAGATAAAATTGCGAAGAACCCGGGTCACCTTGCCTGCCCGAACGGCCGCGGAGCTGATTATCGATTCTGCGCGCGTCATGTCTTTCAGTTCCAATAACATGAAGTCCACCCAATCCTTTAATTTTCTCGGATGCCATTATATCCGGAGGATTTCCGCCCAAAACAATATCCACGCCTCTTCCCGCCATATTAGTCGCCACAGTAACAGCGCCCGCTCTGCCCGCCTGCGCTATTATTGCGCCTTCACGTTCATGATTCTTTGCATTTAAAATTTCATGCCTGACCCCGACGCTATTCAGATAACGGGATAAAATTTCATTATTTTCAATAGAAATGGTGCCAACTAACACAGGCTGGCCCTTCTGCTGCATTTCTTTTATATTTTTAGCAATCGCCTTGTATTTAGCATCGGTTGTCTTATAAACAACATCGGGCACATCTCGGCGGACTATCGGCTTATTAGTCGGAATAGTAACCACATTAAGGCCGTAAACCTTATCAAATTCCTCGGCCGATGTCTGCGCCGTGCCGGTCATTCCGGATAATTTTTTATAAAGCCGGAAGTAATTTTGAATCGTTATCTGCGCGTAAGTCCGCGATTCCTGCTGGATCTTAACGCCCTCTTTTGCCTCAATCGCCTGATGAAGTCCGCCCGAATACCGCCTGCCGAGCATCAGCCGGCCGGTATTCTGGTCAACGATTATCACTTCATTATTTTTAACCACATAATCCTTGTCTCTTTTAAAAAGCGCGCGGGCCTTCAAGCTTTCTTCCAGATAATGCGTCAAACGGATATGTTCGGGACTGTAAATATTATCTATTTTTAAAGCTTTTTCCACTTTATTAATTCCCGAATCGTTAATCTGCGCTGAACGAAATTTTTCATCAACGGCATAATCTTCATCCGGTAAAAGCGTTGAAACAATTTTTGAAAATATTTTATAATAATCGCTTGATTCCGCATCAGGGGCGGAAATAATCAGCGGTGTGCGCGCCTCATCAATTAAAATGCTGTCTATCTCATCAACAATTGCATAATTCCTGCCCTTAGCCTGAACCTGCTGGCCATTTGACTGAGCAAGATTATCCCGCAGATAATCAAAACCGAATTCATGGTTTGTCCCGTAAGTTATGTCGGCTTCATAAGCTTCCCGGCGGGAAACCGGTTTAAGATATTCTTGCTGAACAGAAAAACTTCCGGTTGTATCCCTTTCTTTATCAACCATTTTTTCCGCGTTTTTAGAAATATACTCAGGGTCATACATCAAAGCGCCTTCATGCACCAAACAAGCCACTTTCATTCCCAATAAATGATAAATCTGGCCCATCCAGACCGCATCCCGTTTTGCCAGATATTCATTGACTGTGACAACATGAGCTCCTTTGCCGGAAAGCGCGTTCAGATAAACCGGAGCAGTGGAAGCGAGAGTTTTCCCCTCGCCTGTCGCCATTTCCGCAATATTGCCTTCATGCAAAACAATTCCGCCCATCAGCTGGACATCAAAATGGCGCTGGCCAAGCGTCCGTTTTGCCGCTTCCCTCACTAAAGCAAATGCCCGCGGCAATATATCATCTAATAAAATTCCGGATTGCGCTTTTTTCTGTAAATCCAAACTCGCCTCTTTTAAAGCGGCGTCGCTTAGCGCGCTAACTTCTTTTTCTAATTTATTTATTTCCTCAACGCGATTTTTGAATTTCCGCGTCAAATCAAATAAAAAATCTAAAAGTCCCATAATTGAATTATGGGATAAGTTTAGTATAAAAAACTCTTATTTAAAAGGGTTGAATTTTATTAAGATTTTCTCCGATTTTAATCCAATTGTTAAAAATTATTTCCGCAATTTCATCACTAACCCCAAAATCATCAGAATGGAGCATTGCTTTTCCGCCGCTCCCTATTAATAAAAAAATCTTAGCCGCCGGATAAAGGGAGAAATCTTCTGCGCCGAATGATTCATAATTCTTTTTGATATTCAATATCGGTTTTATTTTTTTAAGGAATTTTTGGCTATTTTTTAAAACCGGATATCCGCGCCAATATTGCAGATTTATCTTTATCAGCCGGTTTTTAAGCTGATTTCCGGCGCAAATATTTTTCAGCCATTTATAAGCATTATTGCGGGACAAAGACGTTAATGCCCTTACATCTCCTGTTAAAATCGCGCTGCCGGCAATCTTATTGGCTGCCTCCCCGCCTTTTATAGTTCCGATATTAATAATAAAATCATCAGATTTTTTGGAATTTATATCTTCTATGAGCCTGCTGGCCGCTAAAATGGCATCTTGCCCGATTAAGCTGTTTTTATCTTTCACATGCCCGCCGGAACTGCTTATTTTTATTTCAAAATAATCCCCAGATCCAAAAACAGGATTGATTATTTCTCCGGGCAGGAATTCGGGAGAAACATGGAAAGCAAATCCGATTTTGCACTTTCTTATCGGAAAAAAATTTTTAGTTATGAATTCCGCGCCGCTCGGATAACTTTCTTCAGACGGCTGGAATATAAAATAAACCGCGCAATTTTCAGGCGGATTATTTCTGAAATGCAAATACGCGCCCATTAAAGCGGCGAGGTGCGCTGAATGGCCGCAAACATGTTTAGGGCCATTGGCGGTATTAAGAGCGTCCAATTCGGCCCTGAAAAACACCGCCGGCCCATTGCCTAATTTATAAATCAATGCCGTCTTTTTTGACCAGCAAAAATCTCCGCCTAATTTTTTTATTATATATTTTTTTGTTTTCTCTTCTTTCCAGCTGATTTCAGCTAGTTTATCTAGATCTTTTTTAAATCCGGATATTTTTTCTAAGTATTTTTTTGTTTCAAACATAATTAAAAATCTATTTAAATTATATCTTAATAAATATGGGGAGCATAGCTCCCCATAAACTCAAACCTTGAACGTCATCCATAAATTCCTCTGCGGAGATAAAGGAAAAGTGATTAATTTTCCATGATTGTCCCGGAGAATAAAATCTCTATTGATTTCGAAGTTTTCAGGAATAAAACCCGCCTTTTCCGCCAATTCCGCCCAAAACTGCAGCATAACGATCCAGCTTAATCTTTTCTTATCTGATTTCCAAAATAAAGACAGCTTGCCATTCAATCTGTTTATAGTTTCCTTGTCGCATCCGTATTGAAAATCAAATCCTAGGAACTTGCAGATATCGGCAGTATGCCACCAGGTCGGAACGGCAGTCAGATAATCATATCCCTTTCGCCTCAATAATTCCGTTGCGCCGGCATGGATATTTTTTCTTGCGCCTGGAATATTCTTCAAACAAAAATATCCCGGAAAAGGAACTTCTGCGGAAGCCATGAGTTCTTTCCATCTTTTCAGCCAATTATCGAGATTTTCTTTTGTCGGATCTGAATACGGCAGCTCATCAAACGGATTCCTTATGAATTGCGCCTGTTTTTCGGCAAACCGATCAGTTAAAGGAAAACGCGGATCTAAGCAATATACGGACTCTTCCATCGCCCTGCCTGATTTGAATTCATCGTCCGCCCCGCCATAAGTCCAATCGGTAAGCGGTGTCGTCTTCCAACCCGGACCGTCAAACCGACGGTCTCGCAACTTATACCGGAACCAAATCAAATCTCCTTTGACGACCTTGATTTGCACAGAAACTTCATCACTTTCCAGAATTACAGAACTTCCAGTGAAAAGTGCAATATTCTCAAGCGCCGGGCACCAGATGGCATTTTTTAATTCTTCCGGCGCAATACAAAAACATCCGCGACGCTCTGGCATATACCCCTCCTTGTTTTCAACGTTCTTTCTTGGCTCTTTTTGAACCAAGAATCAAAAGTTTATTTTAATAAACCGCTGATTTTTAGCCCAAAAACAAAAATCTTCCCGATCAAGGAAGTTTAAAATTAATTTATTTTAATATCTTCCCCAATTGGGGCTAGATGGAGCACCTTTTCCGCTCATAGGCGAATAGGTTGCTGAATAGCACGGAGCTAGTTCTCCTGCCCGATTGAACGGGCCACTACCACTCTTTATATTCTTAAATTTTCAATTACCACTTACATACTTATAACTAAACGATAAATCATTTTGTTACATAATTAACTATAACTTAAAGTAAATTAATAGTCAACTGCCCTTTCTTTTATTTTAGAAACTTCATTTTTTAATCTGTCTCTTAATTTATCAATCGCTTCATGCATATCTTCTCCGGTTTCTTCTATCCTTATGATTTTCTTCGGTAAATCTATATTTGCTTCGGCATAAAAAATTTCTCCTTTCTGATGATGCTTTGTATTTTTTGCAATTTCAATCCGAATTATAACTGAATCATTCTCATTCCAATGTTTTAAAATTTTTTCAAGGCCGCCCAATTTTTCTTCAACAAATAATTTTAATGAAGGCGTCAGTTCAAAACCAGTTGCTGTAATTTGTATTCTCATATAATTAAATTTTAATAATATTATTTTATGCCTTTAAAAATTTTAGCCCTCATTGCGATTTTTGTGTCGTAAGCCTCCTAGTGGGCTGTAAAGGGTGACCTCGTATACTATTTGTAATGCGACCTTTAAGAATTTTAATCTCTGCCGCGAAACCTCAAAATTTAATTAGAACAAGGCGCGAGGAGGAAATCGCAGCTTAGGCTGCCTTTCCGACAAGCAACAAAGTTATAATTAAATTTTGAGATTTCCCTTTGGGTTGCGGTTTAAATGCGATATCGCTGCGTCGCTTCTCCTCGGAGTGTATTTACACTTCCTCGTCGTCGCTTCTTGCAATATCTCATTTACTTCGCCTGATATAAAATTCCGTAAGCCCCCTAGTGGGCTGTAAAGGGTGACCTCGTATACTATTTGTATTTAGTGAGTGCTCTCTATACAGCCCATTAGAAAGCCTACTTAAATGAATTTTAAATCAGGACCTCGCAACGCGGCAAGAGCTAAAATTCTTAAAGATCGCTGGTGAGTGCTCTCTATACAGCCCATTAGAGGGCCTACTGAAGTATATCGAGCCTCGCAACGCGATAAGAGCTAAAATTTTTAAAGGTCCCTTAAATATAATTATAAAATATATTTAAAAAAAGAAAAAGTCCTTAACTTAGTAAGGACTTTTTAGGACAAAAAAAGAGGAAGGAATACCACAAAATTATATAAGCCGTGAAGAACAACCGCGGAAAGATAGCCAATTTCTAAATCTTTGCCAAGCTGAGAGCCGTACAAAAAAACCGACCACAGACACACCCCATCAATTCCCTGGACAAAAATATTAATTACGGAACCATGCGCCAATCCGAAAATGATAGAACTTATAATCCCCCAAACAAAGAACATTGCATTGCGATCTCTAATCCAATTCTCCTGTTTTAACCATCCGTTTAAAATTTTAATATCTACAATTAGCAAGCCGACCATAACAGGAGATAATCTGAAAATAAATTCTTCGGTAACCGGAGCATAAAAAACTGCATAAAAAAACGTCAGAATTTTAATATCAAAAGACGGGGGCGGATTATTAGCTATCGGGCCAAACAATCCCAAACTTACAGCAATCAATGCCCAGACATACTGAAAAATAAAACAATAAAAGATAACTTTTGATATTTCCAAAACCGAGCGCGGCTTTTTGTGATCCCCTTCCAGCCATTTCCAGAATCGTTCCATCTCTGGATCCTTCTTTCAAAGAACAATTAATATAAGATTATAAAAATAAAAGCCAAAAGTCAAAATCCCGCATAAAAAACCAAAAAACCCCGAAGGGGCTTTTGGCTACAAATAGCTGAGCAGTATTCCTTAGTCGATATCATCGTTAAGGAATGCCTACACTCACTATTTATAGTGTAGCATACTTCTTCTTAGAAAGCAAGGAACTGTATAGCCGCACCCAATTCTGGACTTTTTATAAATAATCCGGAATAATTTTTCAGCCATTCGGGCTGGCGGTGGGATCACTGAGGTTAAGAAATACCTATGCTATTTCGGATATCGCCTCCATTTATAAAAACACACCAAGGTTCCCACAGCCAACCCGAATATCCGAAATAGCATAGGTATTTCTTTATTAGATGGAGGCGATGGATAAAAAAATATTCCGGATTATTTATTCCAGAATGTATCTGATATTATGCAGGAACCGCCTTATTTTATTTCTTAAAAACAATAAACTTGCTTCCGAAAAAATTCCAGAATAATGTCACAAAAATAGATGAGGCTGCGCCGATATTCGCCCATAACGGCCCCGGAATTCCGGTCGGAGCGCCGACAACATTAACAATAAAAGAAGCCGCGCCGACATTGATTCCAAAACCGACTAAATTGACCAATAAAAATTTAACAAATTCCCCGCCCCCGATGCCGCTTTCTCCCGCCCTAAAAACCCAGAATTTATTCCAAAAATAGCTGTTTGTAACTGCCACCACAAATGAAGTTGATTTAAAAACCGAATACCATACGCCGCCAGTAATTCCGGAAATATAAATTAAAAGGTTTAAAATCCCGAAGTCAATCATAAAATTCAAACCGCCGGTAATTCCGAATTTTACAAACTGTATCAAAACTGGCCACCACTGGCTCAACCAGCAAGCAAAAAGATAACCGGCCGAGGTAAAGACCGTTAATCCTATAACCGCCAAAATACCCCTAAAAAAGTTTAAATTAATGCCAATATTATAAAGGGTCGGAATTGCCAAAAAACCGGCTATAAAACCGACTAAAATGCTTATTTTAAGATCTTTTTTATTTAAATAATCCATTTTAATTAGTCTTGCCGATTTCCAAAAATTTAATTATCGCCCCGGTTAAATCATACTCTTCCTCTAATTTTAATAAACTCTCGCCATGGCCGGCTCCATCAAAAACTATCAAGTGCCGATTTTTAACTTGCGCGGCTAAATTATAATAATTTTGATTGTCTTCGGCATTATTGCCGGCGCTTCGTTCATCTTTTCTGCTGGCGACAAAAAGAATTTTTTGATTTTCATTAAGCCGTTTTACCAAAATGGCGCTGTCAATTCCTTTGTAATTTCCCGGAGACAACAAAATTCCGCCGTTAAAATCAGGATTTTCAGTCAAAAATTGCAAACTTAAATTAGCGCCTATTGATGCGCCGACAACAACAGTTTTTTCAGGTAAGGCGCCGCGGGATTTCAAAAATCCCCATGCCGCTTCCAAATCTTTAATGCCCGCTTGGTGTTCAGCGTCTGAAAATTTTTGATAGCTATTCGGCCCACCATCAGATTCTCCATGCCCGCAAAGATCAATCGCCAAACTTTCATAACCCAAATCTTTCAACCGGTTGGCAAGATCTTTCCACGATTCTTTTGTTTCCGACATTGAATGCGTCAACATAATCCAGCCCTTTGGATTATTTGCCGGATATAAATCAGCGGCTATCTTTTTACCATCCTTGCCGGATAATTTTATATTTTGATGATCCACAATTTGCCAATAATTAATTCTATATAGCCAAAAAGCTGCAGCTAAAAGAATAACGAAAAATACTATTCTACTTAATTTCATAAGTAACGCTCACATTCACGGTCACTTCATGGCTTCCCGGCTCAACTGACGGCGCCGCAACAGGCGCGCTGACCCCCATTCCAAATGCCTCATTTTTTGAATCATAAGACCGATAAATCGGCCCCGGATAATTCTGATATTCGGAAAAAGTTACCACCCCGCCTAAATGCGCGTGATTCTGGGCCGCCATTTCTTTTGCTTTATCTCTGGCTTTTTCAAAGGCGCTGCCGCGAATCTCAGCGATATATTTATCCTGATTATCAATTTCAAAAGACAAAGAGCTTATCTGGTTTATTCCCAAAGCCGGCAAGGATGAAAGGATTTTGCTGATTTTTGAAAAATCCCTGATCTTCACAAAAACTGTCTGCGTTAAAACATAACCGCTGATGGAGGTAGCCCTAGTTTTTTCATCATATTCATAACGGGGAGACAGATTATAACCCGACGTCTGGATGTCTTTTGCGTCAACATTCTCGGCTTTTATCACTCCGATTGCCCTATTCATAATTTTATTGTTATCATCCGCTATTTTCGCGGGATCTTTTCCCTCGCTGACGACTGAAAATGAAAAACTGGCGATATCCGGAATAACCGCTTTTTTATCCTGCGCCGTTACCGTTATCACCCTTGAAGGCGCAAGAGAACTTTTATATTCCTTCAAAACCAAAACTCCCGCCAAACCAAGAAGCGCTAAAATAATCAAAAAACAATTCACAAAAAACCAAAAATATTTTTTTGATTCTTCAAATTTTAAAAATAATTCTTTTAATTTAAACATAAAAATCTATTTTAATCATTTTTTTAATTTCTTCTTTATTAAGACTGGCGCCTCCGACAAGAACGCCGTCTATCTCTTTATATTTTATATAATCCGCGAGATTCTGGGAAGT
>JBBUBH010000021.1:23875-28909 GCA_038078395.1 Patescibacteria group bacterium | reverse complement strand
GCTTGTAACCGCTGGGATACGCGTAGCTGGACTTCACCTCTTCGTCGGCGAACTTACTGGACACTGAGAGCTTCTTGATGGAAGCCACGATGTCAGTCTGGAACTCGCCGCCCTTGCTGATAAGCTGCTGAAGCCCATCCTTGTCAGGACCGGCTTCCGCCAGCGCGCGCTCAGCGGCATCTTCCACGAACCGCAGGTACTGCTTCTTTTGCCCGGACGTGATCGATGTTTTCATCGTCATCGCCCTCCTCTGTGTTTTAGATCACCGCGCTATAAAGCGGACGGTGTACTAAGTAATAGTATAGCATATATTAAAAATACGTCAAGTTTTTAAATGCCTTATTTAACTATTAACGAGGTTATTTTTATCAAACAAAACAGCCGCTTTTTTCTGCAGAGAAACTACGGAAGCGCCAAAAGATTGGTCTTTTACGAAGTAAAAGTTTTAGCGCTGAGGCGTAGCGGGCACTCGCCGTTGGAGCGAGTGAACCGCGGTTCTCATAAGAATAAAGCGGCTTGTTTGGAAAAATGGCCGAATTATTTCTTCCCCTCCTTAATAAGCGCGGCAACACTTGCCGGCACATCTTCATAATGTGAAAATTCCATATTGAAAGTTCCTCTGCCCTGCGTCATAGAACGGAGATTGGTCGCATAACCGAACATTTCCGAAAGCGGAATCTTCGCTTCAATGATTTTTATATTCAAACGGTCGCCCATTGAATCAATCCTTCCTCTTTTGGCGTTAAGGTCGCCGGTCGCGTCTCCCATAAATTCAGTCGGAATAATTATCTGGACTTTCATTATAGGTTCAAGAATAACCGGCCTGGCGCGCTTGCACGCATCTTGAAGGGCAATTGAACCGGCGATTTTGAACGCCGCTTCCGAAGAGTCAACTTCATGGAATGATCCGTCAAAAAGAGTGACTTTGACATCCACCAGCGGATAACCGGCAACAACGCCTTTTTCCATCGCTTCTTTAATACCCTTGTTGGCGGCCGGAATATATTCTCTTGGAATAACGCCTCCTTTAACAGCGTCAATAAATTCATATCCTTTACCCTGTTCATTCGGCTCAACCGTAATCCAAACATGGCCGTATTGCCCGCGGCCTCCCGACTGACGAATATATTTTCCTTCGGCCTCAGCTTTCATTTTAATTGTTTCCTTATAAGCAACCTGCGGCCTGCCGACATTGGCTTCAACTTTGAATTCGCGCTTCATCCTTTCAACTAAAACATCTAAATGAAGTTCTCCCATTCCGGCAATAATCGTTTCACCGGTTTCTATATCTCCGCTAACTCTGAAAGTAGGATCTTCCTCTGCCAATCTGTGAAGAGCGATACCCATTTTTTCCTGATCAGCTTTTGTTTTCGGTTCAACACGGACAGAAATAACCGGCTCCGGGAATATAATTTTTTCCAAAATAATAGGATTTTCCGGATCACAGAGAGTGTCTCCGGTAGTCGTATTTTTAAGTCCCACGATAGCGGCGATGTCGCCGGCCGGAATTTCTTCAGCTTCTTCCCGCTGATTTGCGTACATGCGCACTATGCGGCCGATTCTTTCCTGATTATTTTTTGTGGAATTTATAATATAACTCCCACGCTTTAAAACTCCTGAATAAACCCGGAAATAAGTGAGCGAACCAACAAAAGGATCGGCGGCAATCTTGAAAGCAAGCGCCGCAAACGGAGCTTCGTCTTTCGCCTCCCTGTGTATTTCCGCGCCGTTTTTCGGATCGATTCCTTTTACAGGCGGCAGATCAAGCGGAGACGGCAAATAATCAACAACTGCGTCAAGCATCAACTGGACCCCTTTATTTTTCAACGATGATCCGCAAATAATCGGAACAATCGTATTTTTAATGGTTGCTATGCGCAAAATGCGCTTCAATTCGCTTAAAGCAGGTTCTTTGCCTTCCAGATATTCAGACATCGCTTTATCATCCTGCTCCACAATTTTTTCTATCAGTTCGTGCCTGGCCGTTTTCGCTTCATTCAAATAACTTTCAGGAATTTCTTTTTCCACCACTTTTTCCCCTTTTTCGCCTTCAAAATAAATAGCTTTCATCGTCAACAAATCAATGACTCCCTCAAAAGTATTTTCAATTCCAATGGGAATCTGAATCGGCATGGCATACGGGGTCAGACGTTCCCGGATTGATTTCACGTCATTATCAAAATTCGCGCCAGTCCTATCAAGCTTGTTTATAAAACAGACCCTCGGAACATTATATTCGTCCGCATAACGCCAATTTGTTTCAGATTGCGGCTCAACGCCGGCCACGCCGTCAAAAACAACAACTGCGCCGTCAAGAACGCGGAGCGAACGCTTAACTTCAACCGTAAAATCAATATGCCCGGGAGTATCAATCAAATTGATGCGGAATTCATGCTCTTTCGCTCCGTGCTTATAAGTCGGCGTCCAAAAACAAGTAGTAGCTGCGGAAGTGATTGTTATGCCCCGCTCCCGCTCCTGCTCCATCCAGTCCATTATCGCTTCACCTTCATGCACCTCTCCGATTTTATGCGACACGCCGGTATAAAAAAGAACCCGCTCCGAAGTGGTTGTTTTTCCCGCATCTATATGCGCGATGATTCCTATATCGCGCACTTTTTCCATTGGATATTCTCTTGGCATACCCCTTAGTAGAACTTCGGTTTAATTTTTATCATCATATATTTTTTTATATATAAACTTTATTAAATAATAAAACTATAATCTTAGCGATGGCCCCTTTTTATCCGTCGGCTGACGGATCGCCGAAGTTTCACTAAGGGGCATATTTTTATTTTAAATACGGCTCCAATTCTTCAACAATTCCTATTACTTCATCAACTTCTTTTTTAGAAATCAATCCGGATCCTGCCCGAGCCACATCGTTCCTTGCCGCATCTATCTTTTTTATAAGCTCTTCTTTTTTTTCAGGAGGAATATGATCCGCTTCTTTGGATTCTAAAAATAAATCAGCATAACCTAGCGGTCCGGACAGGGAATTAATCCTGTACTTACTATTCTTATTCTCTTCAAATTTTTTCATGGCGGCCGGGTCAGCTTTTGATTCCTCAATCAATTTATTTTTTTCTTCATCAGTTAAAAATTCTCCGGGTTCATCCGATAAAGATAAAAAACGGTCAAAACATTTTTTAACGGCCTCTGCTATGATTGTTTTTTTTTCCGGCCGATTCGGTTCTTTTTCTTTCATAAGCCGGTTATCTCATGAAATGAGCGAACGCCCTGTTTGCTTCAGCCATGCGATGAGTATCCTGTTTTTTCTTTATCGCCGAACCTTCATTTTTAGAAGCGGCAATCAATTCTTCCGCCAGCCTGTTTGCCATCGGCTTTCCGACTTTCTTCCTGGATGCATCAATAATCCACCGCGCAGCAAGAGCGAATTTCCTTCCCTGCCGGACTTCTCTCGGAACCTGATAATTGGCCCCGCCAACCCGCTTGGTGACAACTTCAACTATCGGCGAAACATTTTCAAAAGCTTTGTCAAAAACCTGCATCGGTTCCTGGCCTGTTTCTTTTTTCATAATATCAAAAGCATCATACAAAATTTTTTCCGCCACCGTTTTTTTTCCGTCTTCCATCAGATAATTAATAAAACGCGCCACTGTAATGCTGCCATGTTTAATGTCCGGTCTGTATTCTCTTTTATAATTTCTTTTTTTGCGCATATATTTTAAGCTTTGGGTCTTTTTGCTCCATATTTTGACCTTTGCTGCTTTCTTGCTTCAACCCCCGAAGTATCAAGAATTCCGCGAACAATATGATATCTCACGCCAGGCAAGTCCTTCACCCTGCCGCCGCGGACCATAACCACGGAATGTTCCTGCAGATTATGCCCCTCTCCCGGAATATAAGCGGTAACTTCCATGCCATTGGTTAAACGAACACGAGCAACTTTGCGGAGAGCCGAATTCGGCTTTTTGGGCGTAGTGGTAAAAACCTTCAGGCAAACCCCTCTTTTAAACGGAGAAGCCGACTTCACCGGCCTGTTCTGCAGATAATTAAAATACCGCCCGAGCGCAACGGATTTGCTTTTTGAAACTTTTGATTTTCTGCCTTTCTTTATAAGCTGTCTGATTGTAGGCATACCCCTTAGTAGAACTTCGGCTAGAATTTAATTCGATTCCAGCATTGTTTTTATTTAATAATTATTATTTTTCTTAATATACCCCATTAGTAGAAAAAACTTCGATTAAATTCTAGAATCGCACCGAAGTTTCACTAAGGGGCATAATACATAACAATATATCAAATTAAAGTAAAAAATGTCAATAATAAAAATCCCCCCCGCTTGGCGGGGGGAATAAACTTTACTTTATAAGCATTTCTGCTTCCTTAATTGCTCGCTGGAACTGGGCATCCTCTTTCTCATTCCTGGCGTTCTTCGGATTCTTGATTTCAATTGTCGGACTAACGCCGATCTTGTCCACCTTTATTTTCCTCTCTCCCACAAAATACTCGTAAGAAGCCAGATTAGAAGTTAAACGCCCCGTATCGATAAGCGTTATATCTTTACCCTTTAAAACCACGATCGGCTTATTATCTCCGTATTTTTGAAACCACCTGCTCATTTTAACCGCATAATCAAGGCTGCCGCCTGAATTATTACGCAAATCCCAGACAAGGACTTTCATCCCGTTTTTCTGCATACTGCTCACTAAAACAGAAAAATCATCCGGCATATTTTCTCCCAAAAATTCAGCAAGATAGATATACCCGATGCCGGGCCTGATGAATTTCCCGAAAACAATCTTTTGTTTGATTTCATCGCGGACAATAAGGAAATCCAATTTCTTGCCTCGGCGCAAAACGCGGATGCAAACCGGCGCGCCTTTTTCTCCCTGGATAAGATTAATCGCTTTTTCAGTGTTTTTCCCGTCAAAAAAAATCAAATGCTCTTTTACTCCGTCAGAAGCAACTGCAATGATGTAATCGCCTAGCCGGATTCCCGCATGCTCAGCCGGACCGTCTTTAATGACTTCTTCCACGGATAAAAAGCTTTTTACGGATTTTTTATTGCGC
>JBBUBH010000021.1:12485-23775 GCA_038078395.1 Patescibacteria group bacterium | reverse complement strand
TTATCAAGGTTAATTTTATTAAAACAAAAAAAGCCCTAAATTACAATAAAGAATCAACGACGATAAACCCCCCCTACTATTATATAGAAGCCCACTTTCCGACAATCAGATGAAAAATGCCATTAATCAGCGGATTAATGAAATCAAATAAAAATAATATGAAAATCAGCAGAATAAATATCCCGTATTGCTCCATGAATCTTTGCGCTTCATGATATTTATCCGGCAAAAAAGCGAAAAGCAATTTTGAACCGTCAAGCGGATAAATCGGCACCAGATTAAAAACCGCAAATAAAATATTCAGATAAACGATTATATTAAAAAATAAAATCAGAACTATCGCCCCCGGCATAAATGCGCCGATAAGCCGGATAATAATTCCAAATATGATTGCCAGAAAAAAATTGCTCAGCGGTCCCGCTAAACCGATAAGCGCGGCTCCAGTTTTAGGATTTTTCAGGTTCAGGGGATTATAAGGAACGGGCTTTGCCCACATGAAAAGAATCGGGCTATTGGTTAAAACCAAAAATAACGGCAAAATAATTGATCCAAATATTTCTATATGCCTGAACGGATTTAAACTCAGCCGCCCCATCACTTTTGCCGTATCATCTCCCAATCTATAAGCAACCAAGCCATGAAAAACCTCATGCACGGACATAGAGAAAAAAAGGACAATAATCTGGAATATCAGCAGTAATAAATCATTCCCGCTCATAATTTATTGCACGATTTTAACCTTCTGTTTATACAATTCCGGATCAATTGAACGGTCAAAACAAACTTTTCCCGCGCCATGGTCCCATTTCTGGTTGTAAATGTCTTTGGCAGGATAAACTACTTCGGGCGTGCGGAGTATTGCCATTGTGTCCATATTAAACTCCGCGCAAAGCTCAAAATTAAGCTTATTCTTCATATCATATATATATGAAGCGCCGGTTTCAGGATCTTTTGGCGGAATATAACCGGAAAGACTGTTTTCCAATTCATCCAGATTTTTCGGCAAAACTTCCTTTTGAGTCCAATAAAAAATGATTTGATCCTGGATTACTTGGAGGTCCGTAACGCGTTGTTCGTCAAAGCGGTACAATCGCGCCTTCAACGGAGAGCCGGCAGTGAAAAATCCCGCCGCTACGCTTACCAGAACAACGGCCGAAACAGCCCATGCCAATGTTTTTAATGACTTATGAGTCAATTTTTCTTTCAGATCCATCAAATAATAAAAGAATATCGAACCGACAACCAATAAAATTGAAAAGATTTTTAGGATAAATCTGCCTGTAATTTCTCCTCCGAGAAAACTGTAGATAAGGGAAACTAAATCGCCTATTATGATTCCGGCCGCCACAAATAAAGTGAAATAAACCAGCCATTTGCGGATTTTAAGCTCGCGTTTTCCGGGTTCTGATTTGTAATCTTCATTCAATATCCGGCAGCTGAAAATATAAACCGGAAATATAATGATGAGCGCCGCCATTGAAAATCTTATCGCTTCAGCGACCCCTGTAAAATATATCGGCTGAAGCTTATCAGGAATCAGTATATTAATGTATTGGAAAAAAAGCGTGATTAACGCTCCTGAACTGACATAAAGCGTGATTATTGATAATAAGTGCAGAAAAACGTCTTTTGGCGTTGATTTCATACTTTTATTAAATTTATTAATTTATTCGCGGCATTCGCATAATGTTCGCGTTATTCGTATTATTTTATCATTTTTTTGAATTCCTCAACCATAGGAACTTGCTCGGGATCGACCCCGTATTCTCCCGCTGTATAATATGAAGTCCAATCCGCAAGCAATATGGAAGAAAAAATCTTATGGACAGCTGAACTGCCGTTTATCATCACAACTTCAACCGGAAATCCGCGCTCATGATAAATCCGCTCGGTAATATTCATTCTTTTCACAATCCGCGGATTATCGGAAATATCTTTCAAAAAAATAAAATAAAAATTTCTGGATAATCCGATTGTGGAATCTTTCACGTCATATCCCGTCATTTCGTTATGGTTTAATTCCGGAAAATAATTTATAAAAGCCGGAATCTTGCCCGTTTCATTCAATTTTATTTTCCAATTGTAGGCAATCGGAAAATTTTTCAGCGATGAACAAATGACTGGCACGTGGCCTTTTAATTTTTTCGCAAGCGCCTTTCCAATCCGTTCAGATTCATATGATTTCAACGTTTTTGAAAGCGCTCTTAATTCCCTAAAAAGGACTTTGTCGCCAATCAGCTTTGCAACAGCAAGCGCGTTGTATCCGAGCGCCGAACGCGGCTGGATTCCGGTGCTTGGCAATTGCACATACGGTTTTTTAGCTTTTTTGGCGAGTTCCAAGAGCTTTCCTCCGATAGAAATCACAACCACCGGCAAATTCCATTTCAACGCCAATTTAAAGGCGTCCAACGTTTCTTCGGTATTTCCGGAATAAGAACTGGCCACTATCAGACATTGCTTCAATATTTTTTTATCTAAATTCGGCAGCCCATAACCATGATGCGAAATAATATCCAATCCCGGATTATTTATTTTGAAAAGATCCGCCACAAGATTAGATCCTCCCATCCCGGCAATTATAAACTTGCTAAATTTCTTTAATTTAGCGGCATTCTCGATAACCGGCTCGTATTCAAATTGTTTGGGGAAATTTTTAATTACATCATACATACCCCTTAGTAGAACTTCGGTTTAATTTTAATTTAAATAACTTTTTATTTTTTATATTATTTTACCCAATAATAAACAACGGTTTCTGCGATATTCTTTATCCGTCAGCTGACGGATCGCCGAAGTTTCACTAAGGGGCATACCTTTTAATTTTAACATAATCTGAAAAATCGGTAAAAAAAGCTCCCGTAATACGGGAGCAAATAGGGTTTAATCCAGCCAAAGCTTGGAAATGAAAAACAGCCAGACAATAATGCAGACAAATTGCAATCCTCCCAGTAGATATAATCCGCAGCCGAAAATAATGAAATTCTGCCAGAATCCCGCAGGCGCCAGAAAAATCCTGGCCAAACAGATAATCCAAACCGGAATTAATGCGACGCAAAGGCTGGTAAGGCTCAAAAGAGCCAATGCCCCAAATTCAACTATCCTTTCCAGCGGCCTCCGGCTATTTATCATTTTTTTCTCCTCAAAAGTAACCGGAATAATCCTATCAAAAAACAAAAGGGGCGTCAATGAATTATTTAAAATGTTTTTCCTTACATTCTTTAATCGTCGCCGCATCCGCGCAAATCGTTCCTTTTTTCATTTCATCAAAAATCTTCTGCTTCTTTTCTTCCACTTTCGGAATAATCGTATTTTCAATATACGATTTTATCACCCCCGGAATGCCTTCCGGCAATATCGGTTCTTCATCAAGAGCAAAGCAGGATTCGTAATGTTTTCCCTCACGGCACTTGGATACCAAACTCTGCTTATGCTCGCAAAATGTTTTTATATCCCCTGTCGGCGCCAGTGAACAATCGCATTTTGAAACGTCATCCATGCATTCCAAAATCATATTCCCGACTTTTCTCGCGGCATTGCCTTTTATAATCTGCGCTTGCGCGTTCCTTAATTTATCAACCAATCTGTCCAAAATTCCAAGCGAGAAGGACGGAACGCCTTCGGGCAAATTCGGAGTTTTATCCAAAATCAGGCAAGCGCTGTAATTCCCCTTTTCACACTGGACTTGAAGCGCCTTATTCCTCTCACAGAAAGATTTTGCATAAGAAGGAGTTTTATCGCACTGACACTTTTCCAGATCAGTAAGACAGGTTGTAATAAGGCCCGCCGCCTGCCGGACGCCTTTTTCTTTTTCCGCTTCTATAAAACTTTTATAGGTCTTGGAAAAGAATTTTCCCAGCCACGCCGGCATTCCCGGCGGATAAATTTCAGCATTTTCCAATTTATCGCAATCTAATCCATCGCGCTTACAACTCAAGCCGTAATTTTTCTGAGTTTCGCAAAAATTAACAAATTCTTCTTTTTCTAATTCCAACTTGGAACAATCGCACGCATCAACATCTTTAAAACATTTGCTTAAAACTTTTTTTACCGAATTTTCCGCGCCGGAAACCGCTTCGGATTTTTTATTCTCGCATTCTTTCTTGCCGTCTTCAGCTTCAATTACGGAACAATCGCAAGACATCAGATCCGCCTTGCAGAATTCAATCATTTTTTTCTTCTGCTCTTTAGCCGCCAGCATTTTTTCTTTGCATTCTTTCTTGCCATCATCATTAACGACTGAATCGCAATCACATTTATCCGAATCCGCCTGGCAAGATTTTATCTTGTCGCTTTTTTCTTTTTCCGCCTGATATCTGGCTTCTATGACCGCTAATTCGCACTTGTTTTTCCCGTCCT
Organism: Patescibacteria group bacterium; assembly: GCA_038078395.1. GTDB lineage: Bacteria > Patescibacteriota > Minisyncoccia > UBA6257 > 02-FULL-45-10c > JBBUBH01. The sequence goes on along the minus strand of JBBUBH010000021.1, from coordinate 19,419 downwards.
CATTTTCTATTTCCGAACAATCGCATTTTTTCAGGTCTTTCCGGCATTGCGCTTCTATTTTCTGCTGCTGTTTTTCCATTTCCTTTATCCCGCTTTGCCGGTTTTTTTCGCATTTGGATTTCTCTGAAATACAAAGATTAAAAGCCTTTTTCGCCTGCGGATGGTCAATTTGCGACAAATCATCGCAAGAAATCCGCTGGCACGAACAGCCTGCCGGATCTTTTTTGCATTCCTTTATAATATCCTGCTGAAGCGCCTTGGCTTTATTAAGCGCCTCTTGCTCATCAGCGCTTAAAGTTTCCGCCGCATCCGCCACTGATGCAGTAATCGCCGGTTTTTTCGGCGGAACCACAACCGGCTTCGGCGTTTCAACAACCGGCGGCGGGACAAAACAAGCCCCGCAATCAGACGCGCAAGAAGAACACGATTCTTTGTATTCACAGCTATTATTCCCGCAAACAGGATCATTATAAATTTTTACAGAAAGAGTGAATCTGAAAAGATTTTTATCCCATTTTCCATAACCCGGACGGCCGTCCCAATAATTTATTTCAGGATTTAAATCCAAATAATAATCTCCCGTCTTTACGGAAGAAACAACGCTTATTTCTAAAACGGGCTGATATGTAATCACTGATTTTATCAGTCCGCACTTTGTTTCGTCCGGATTTAAAGTAGTGTTAAAAGTTCCGTTAAAATAAGCAAATCCATCGGGCAATCCCAAAGAAAAAGCGTTTCCTATAATCACTTCTTTTTCTCCGCCTGAATTATTAAGACAGACCGCCACTGTCTTTTTTTCTCCCGGTTTAACGGCAATCGGCCATTCACTGGCGCAAGTCAAAGTAACCCTGGCAGGCACCGACTGCAAATTAACGCTCACCGGCGCTTCAGGCGGACAAGCGGCAAAAGCAATTCCGGATGTAAATATAAATATCGGAATCAAAAATAAATTTTTATTCATATTTAATATAAACTGCTTAATTTATAACTCTCCCATTTTCCATAACTTTCATATGCCCCTTCCTTAATTCCTTAAAAAACGGCTTCGGCGGAACAACTCCTTCCGGAGAAAAACTTCCGTATTCTTCAATTGCTCCCGTTTTTATCATCTGAGCCATTATGCTCGCCGGCATTCCGGTGTCTATATTGCATCCGGCGTCTTCCCAGCCCTTCAAAGTCGGCACAATGCATTCCATTAAAATTTCTTTTTTCTTTCCATCCTTAACACCGATAAGCTTGACCCAAAGATTTTCATATTCTTTATATCCTTTTGGAAATTTCAGATCTTTCAGAACTTCAGTTGTAAAATCAACGGGCTTGATTTTCGTTCCGCGGAAATTGATTTCTTTTTTGCTTACAAGCCCTAAATCTATCATCGCCACGATTTTATCAACCGAGTGCTTGGGAAAACCGCCGTAAAAATGGATATTTTTTACGCCCTGATTTTTATAATATTTATAAAAAGTATACTGTTCCGGATGCCTGGTCAGAAATTCGCTCTGTTTGCCGATAGTTTTATGAAAGGACTCCCTGACGGATTCAAGCGGAATCGCTGTTTTAAATTTCCCCCCCTCAACATAAGGCGCCGGATCCAAAAATTCTTCGGAAATGCTCTGAATTGAAAAAGGCACGACGAATTTCTTGATATTGGAATCCCAGGCAAAACCGACTTCAATTGAATGAACTTTATCCATTTTCGCCGCCGCGTAGCGGAGCATCACATTGCCGACTCCCGGCACTGAACCGCAACCCGTTATGGCGATAAGATTTTTCTTTTTAAGCGCGTTATGGAGCTTGAACTGGTCTTTTGTCATCCAAATTTCCGAACCCAAATCAATAAAATGCGCGTTTGCCGCCATAGCCGCTTTAAGCGCATTCAAATTCCAATCGCCCTCGGCAGTGCAGGCCACGACATTAGCGCCGGATTTTTTTATCACTTTTGCGGCATGATCGACATCCTTTAAATCGACGTATTCAAATGCCGTTTTTTTATATTTCTTCATTAATTTTGCCAGCCGTTTCTTGTCCCGGCCGCACAGCAAAACCGAATACCCGCTTTCCAATAAATCCCTGGAAATAATTCTTCCCTGCATTCCTGTCGCCCCTAAAACCACAAAATCGTATTTCATATAATAAAATTTGATTAATTAGTAATAAATAAATTATACCACGGCAGATACCTGTTAAAAAAACAGTTCAAATTCTTTTTTAGCCAATTCGCGAGTTTCGCCGGGATTCAAATTGCCGAGTTTTATATGCCCGACACGGATGCGTTTCAACATAGAAACCGTATAACCGAGTTCGCCAAGCATCACGCGGATCTGATGGCGCTTGCCTTCATGTAAAATTATTGAAAGCGTATGATTGTCAATAATTTCCGCTTCAGCCGGAAGCAAATCGCCGATATCTGTCTTCATCCCTTTCTGAAAAATCGCCGGCACACCCTGCCGCAATTTTTCCCTTACTTTAACGATATATTCCTTCTCGTATTTTTCTTCCTCGCCTAAAATTTTGGAAGTAATCCTTCCGTCATTAGTCAGAATCAAAAGCCCTTCCGAATCTTTATCAAGCCGGCCAATCGGAAAAATTCCCTTGCTCTGCCATTGCGTAATGACGCTTTCCTGATTTTTTAACCCCTGCGTCGCCAGCCCGTAAGGTTTGTAATAAGCCAGATAAATATATTTTTTCTCATTTCCCCCTTTCAAAATTACCTTATCATTTTCATTAATCAGCAGTCCCGGTTTGGCAAACTTTCCATTAACCAAAACTTTTCCGGCGGACACCAATTCATCCGCCTCTCTGCGCGACGCATAACCCTTATCTCTCAGATATTTGTTAATTCGGATAGGAAATTCCATATTTCAGTCCGTAGGCAGTAGCCCGTAGTCCGTAGAATCCGCCAGCCGGCGGACTGCATCCAACGCCCTACACCCTGCGCGTTATTCTAATTTTTTAAATAATATTGCAAAGTATGAATCCAGTCCTCTTCCTCGGTTCCGGAATCAAGCTTCTGGTTCAGCATCCATTCAAGATAACGCCGGTCTGATTTTGCCACCTCTTCAATTTTTTTATCCTTATATTTTCCAAAACTGAATAATTTGAACAATGTCGGCCTGCTGGAAATATCAATCATTTTGGCAATCACTTCTCCGTCGCTCTTCATTTCCGCCCGCATTTTTGAAAATAATTTATCAAAAACAGCGCAAAGGACTATGACATCGCCTTCGGCATCATGGGCATTGGCTTCAACTTCAATTTCAAAAAAATACCGCAAAAACGGCAAATTATATTCCGGAATGCGGTTTTCAGGATCCAAATATCTCGCCACGCGCAAAGTGCAGATGCGGCGAGGAACGGATAATCCTTCATTTTCCAGCATCGCGCAGTCAAATTTCGCATTATGGGCGACAAGTATTTTTTCAGGAAGCAATTTTTCCAGATCTTTTTTCATGGCGCCGTCCTTGAACGGCTCCTTGCCATGGAGCATCTTATTGGTGATGTTGGTGATGCTCATCGCTTTGACCGACATTGGAATCGGCGGCTTGAAAAAACCCGTAAAAATACCTTCCGAGGTTTTATAGCAGACCTGGCATAAACGATCATTCATTATTTCATTGCCAGTCGTTTCAGTGTCTAAAAAAAGAAGTTCTTTCATTTTATATGCGCAGTTATTCCTTTTCCGAAATATCGATTTTAATATTATTTTTCCGCATTTCTTCAATCAAATAAGCTCGCACCTCGTCGCTTAACGCCTCCGGAGGAAAAACTCCGCCTTCTTTCATTTTGGGAAGCGCCGAAGCAAAAATTGCCGCGGAAAGGCCGGCCGCGTAAGAAACATAATTAGTCCCCGGATACGCCTTGTTCACTTCCGTCTGATCCGGAAACAGGATATTGGCTTTCCTGATAATTTTCTTTTTATCCCGGATTCCTTTCTCCTCCACCGACGCCCAAAAATGAGCATTATGAAGTTTTCCGGACTCCACTAATTTTTTCATGTCATTCGGCGACAAAATATCCGGCCAGACTTTAAGCAAAAGATCATAAGGAGTTACCAATACTTCGCCCACTTTAACCGGACTCTTTTTGAAAAGCCCCAGCTTGAACAAAGTGCGGGCAAATTCTATTTCGCTTCCGCCGGCTTTAAGATCCGCATATTTGGTTTTTATATAAAGCGGTATGGTTCCGATATCTTCCTGCGCCAGCAGGTAACATTTCAAATTTGAAAACGGTTCCGGAAAATGGGAAATTTCCTCGTCGGCAAAATTATTCAAAGTAATAAATTTATCAAATGACCAGACCAACGGTTTGTTCCAAATTTCATCAAAAAGAATCGCTTTTGACCAGGCAGTGAACGGAACCTCGGAACTGACATCTTCCAATAATCTGACTTTTACATATTCAATTCTTTTCAGCCCGACAGAAAGTTCTTTAGCCAGCAAATTAGTAACGCCCGGAGAAGCCGAGGAATTAATAAGAGCTTTCAAACCCTTTGCCTTAAAATCATTATGATATTTTAATTGCTCCACGCCGCCATCTCCCCAATCTGATGCAAAATCCTGATAATTCGCACCCGCCTCAAGCGCCAGCTTCATTAAATCCTCATTAAACTCAGGCAAAGAAGCATTTACCAGCAGATACGATCCCTTGGCGGCTTCAAGAACTGCCTTATTGTCCTTGGCATTAAGGAATTTAAAGGTAATTTTAGGATCAGGCGTAATGAATTTTCTGGCCTTTTTTAAATCTATGTCCCCGACAATAATCTGCTTAATTTCAGCCCTTCCCGCCAGTAATTTGGCTACGATTGAGCCGGCCGCTCCGGCACCTATAATAAGTGCTTTCATAAGCTATTTTTACACCACAAAATCAATTAAATCAACTCCTTTAAATGCTTCCAAATCGCATACATCGCGTAGGTGTCAAGCTCGCAATAATCCAATAAATCTTTGGAAATTTTATTTTTTTTGTCTTGGCTGATTGAAGCGGTGGTAATTTTATTCCAACTCTGCGACGCGGTGCCTCCTTCCTGTATATGAAGGTCTTTATAAGTAAGATTTGGGACAAGCGCCGGCAAAACGCATTTGATTGAAGTGCTTCCGCGGAAATGCTTGTGAACATAATATTGCTTGGTAAAAATATCCATCAAATCATAAACCCGATGATTGGCGGAATCCATAAAATTTTTAAATTCCGGAAATCTTTCGCCGATCTCCTTATTTATCTTGCATTCAAATTTTTTATTCCACACAATGACGCTTCCGGAACTGCCAATATCTTTTTGCAATGATTCCGCCAGCAGTCTGCTCGGATCATCTGATCCGGTATAAAGAAAATCCAGATGTTCAAGCTCGCTGTCTGGAGATTTCAATATATGAAGCGAATATTGGAACGGAATCTGCTGGTACGGCGAATATCCGTCAAAACGCGGAATCGCCGACGGAAAAGTTTCGTAATCCAAAAAATAAAGCGGGAAGACCAGCTTCTTTAATTCTTCCGCTATCAATTCCATTTCCAAAATCATTTTTCCGTAAACATGGGATTCAACCTGGTTCCTCTGGATATCGGTAAGTTCAAAGCCCTCCGGAAGATCTTTGATGTGCAAAATATTGCTATCAATCAGTTCTTCCAGCTTTTTCTTGCTGCTTCCTATGCGGGCTATGTCATGAATGCTGTATTCCGGCACATCGGAATTGGAATGCTGGAAAGTCGCGCAGTGATTACTCCTGCCCTTAAAAATGCAGCAGCACGCGCCCCGCGGTTCGGAATCTTTTGAAAGATAATCCAGCGCAACATCCATTTCCGCAGAAACATCGTCAAGAAGTTCTGTTACTTTTCCAGTTACATCGTCAATCTGGAAAAGTTTTTTTATATCCATATCGCCGGAACGGATAAATTCCGGATTCAAATGAATAATTTTTATCCCGTTTATTTTCAGACCGGTTTTTTTCAATAAATTCGCCTGAAAAGCCAAGTCATAAAAATGGACTTTTTCCTTAATTGCGTTTGTCGCTTTTACCTCATATATAATGTAGCCGCTATTTTCATCGCGTTCCAGAATATCCGCCGCCGCCAAAAAACCGTCTTTCACGAAAATCGGCTGGAATAGAATGGATTTTTTCGCCGCCAAAAAATCCTGCGTATCTTTCTGCGCCTGTTCGTCCCTCCCCTCAATCAGAATTCCGGACGGGAAAAGTTTTCTCGCCAGAAACTCAACTTCGTTTCCGGTTTCAATTATGGATTTTTCAAATTCGGATAATTCGGACTTATAATAAATTTCCGGCTTGTGGATCTTCATCCATGCATTTTTATGGCACTCTCTGTATAATATGTAGTCAGATTTAGTAAGTAATGTCATTTAATATCTATTATAATGTAATTTTTTGATCCTACCGGAGTTTTAATCGCAACAATATCGCCCTTCTTATGATTCATGAGCGCGGCGCCAAGCGGAGATTGGAATGAAATTCTCCCCAAGGACGGATTGGTTTCATACGGACCCACAATTCTGAACGTCTCAAGCCCATCGCTCATTTTCAAAACTACAGACGAACCGAGTTTGACTATGCCCGACGTATTTTTTCCGGACGGAATTATCGCCGCCCGCTTTATCTGATCCGTGATAGTTAAAATCTGCCAATGCGTGCGGGTCAGACGCGATTTCGCTTCTTTATATTCATCATTTTCCGAACGATCGCCGAATGCGGCGGCCCGCTGCGTCTCAGCAACATATTCCGGCAGAGCGGATTTCAAACGCGCCAATTTTTCTTTCAAATCGCTAAGGCCTTTTTCAGTTATATGAAGCGGCCCCTCAACTTTCCGCCTCAATTCTTCAGACTTTCGCCTTGGTATCTGCATAACCGATATTGTATCACTAAAACCCCACTATGTTCAGTAAAATTTAATTTCAAAAGAATACATTCCCATTCCGCAAAGGCCG
>JBBUBH010000021.1:0-12385 GCA_038078395.1 Patescibacteria group bacterium | reverse complement strand
TAATATCTAAAAATTAAATAATGGCTTGATAATTCCCAGTCCCGCCAAGCTGGCGAAAAGGGACAATAAGCCGAATCCGATTACCACGACTCCGGCAGTCTTGAAAAATAATTGAGCATATCTGGTATGGGCAAAACGGAAAGATCCGAACGAAATCAAAGCCAGCATCGGAAAAGTCCCCAATACGAATGTTCCCATAATCAATCCTCCGCCCGCAAAAGAGCCGCTGGAAAGCGCCGCAAACTGCATCGACTGGGTAAATCCGCAAGGCAAAAAGAAAGTCGCAATGCCGGCGATAAACGGAGCAAAAAATCCATTTTCAGCCTTAATCAGAAAATCAAATATTTTTCTCGGCAAGGCAAACTGCAATCCTTTGGTGATGTGAAAAATATTAAGCAGATTGATTCCCAAAATAACCATTACCAAAGAGGCAATGATTCCAAGAGCCGCCATGACTGAATTATTTATGGCAATCACTTCGCCCGCTATTCCCAAAATTCCGCCAAGAACAGCAAAACCAATGATGCGCCCGGCATGAAAAAATACCAACGGACGTTTTGTGAAAGTCCCTTGTGACAGTTTTGCTGAAAACGACAGCACTAATCCGCCGACAACTGCCAAACAGCTTGAAAGCGAAGCGGTTATCCCTATGAAAAATGCCGTCCACAAGGAAAATCCTCCGGTAAAGCCCAAATCAACCAATCCCGATTTTTGCAATAAGAAAAATAGGCCGAGAATAGCCAGTCCGATCGGAACCGCATAAATAAGCGGCTTCAATTCGTCCGCCTCCTTTTGTTTTTCCAATGATAAATGATATTTATGAGGCGATAAAATTTTAGACCATTCCGCCGCAAGTTTTTCCGGAGCGTCCGGATTTTCCACTTCCACTTCTAATGTTTGTTTTGATAAATTCACCAACGCGCTCAATACGCCCGGCTGTTCCTTTATGTAATCCTCAATGAGTATTTTGCAGGAATGGCAATGCATTCCGCCCACATGAAATAAATATTTTTTCATAAGCTGAATTTCTTATATTCTTATCCTTTTTAATCTTAATGAATTCAATACCACCGATACCGAACTGAATGCCATGGCGGCGCCCGCGAATATCGGATTCAAGAGTATCCCGCCGAACGGCCAAAGGACGCCGGCGGCGACAGGAATCAGAAGGGCATTGTAGATAAACGCCCAAAAAAGATTCTGTTTGATATTGGCAAAAGTTTTCCGGCTGATAATGATGGCATTGGCAACGCCCATCGGATCTCCCGACGCAAGGGTGATATCGGCGGATTCAATGGCAATATCCGTGCCTGTTCCAATAGCAATTCCCACATCAGCCTGGGTAAGGGCCGGCGCATCATTAATTCCATCTCCTACCATCGCCACCATTTTCCCCAAAGATTGCAATTCTTTTATTTTTTCCGCTTTATTCTGCGGCAGAACTCTCGCCATCACCTTGTCGATGCCGACAATATGCGAAATGGCATAAGCGGTCCGCTCATTATCGCCAGTAATTAGCCACACTTCCAAACCGAGGGAATGCAGCCGCCTAATAGCTTCTTTAGCAGTCGGCTTAATAGTATCCGCCACAGCAATAATGCCAAGAAGAGCTTTTTCATCGGCAAGAAGCAACAAAGTTTTTCCTTCATTTTCCAATTTTTCAATCAATTCCTGCCTTATGGAAATATCTATTTTGTTTGATTGCATCATGGCCGCATTGCCGAAATAAAGTTTTTTATTTTTTCCTTCCGCCTCAACATCGCCTTCGATTCCCTGCCCGGGAACAGCCTTAAAATTTTTTACAGCAAAAAGTTCCGTTTTTTCCGCGGCAGCTTTTACCGCCCTGTCCAGCGGATGCGACGAAAGCGATCCCAGGCTTGCCGCGTAAGCGACAATGGATTGCGCGATCGGATGTTCCGATAATTTTTCCAAAGATGCGGCATATCGGACAACTTTATCTTTTTCATTTTCAAAAAATACCGCCACATCGGTTATCGACGGTTCGCCTTTGGTAATCGTGCCAGTTTTATCCAGAACCACCGTATTTACTTTTCCGGCCAGCTCCAATGCTTCCGCGTCCCGGATAATCACTCCGTATTCAGCTGCCTTTCCGGTGCCAACCATAATAGAAGTTGGAGTTGCCAGTCCCATCGCACAAGGGCAAGCCACCACCAATACCGCAATGGAATTCACAATCGCAAAAGAAATCGCCGGCGATGGGCCGATAAAAAACCAAACAATAAAAGTAATTAACGATATTACAAGCACTACCGGAACAAAATAAGAAACTACGGTATCGGCAAGTTTTTGGATAGGCGCCCGACTAGCCTGGGCCGCTTCAACCATGGCGACTATTTGCGACAAAAAAGAATCTTCGCCGACTTTTGTCGCTTTCATTTTGAAACTGGAAGTCTTGTTTATGGTTGCCCCAATGACCGCATCGCCTTCTTTTTTATCAACGGGCAATGATTCGCCGGTAACCATTGATTCATCTATGGTTGCCACCCCCTCAATTATTGTTCCGTCAACCGGAATTTTTTCTCCCGGCTTTACGATAAGAATATTTCCTGAAACCACTTTTTCAATCGGAACCTCCATTTCGCGCCCGCCTTCATTCAAAAGATGGGCAGTTTTTGCCTGCAATTTCAAAAGTTTTTTTATGGCTTCCGATGCGGAACCCTTGGCTTTCGCTTCCAGATACTTGCCTAAAATTACCAGCGTGGTAACCACCGCCGCTACGTCAAAATACACGTCCAATTTAATTTGCGACTGCACATTGGTAATTTCCAAAAAAGTTACCGCTACACCCGAAAAATAAGCCGCGCCAGTGCCAAGCGCAACCAATGTGTCCATACTGGCATTCCAGCGCTTCAGCGACGCCCACGCGCTCTTCCAGAATTGCCTGCCTATCCAGAATTCCACCGGAGCCGCTAAAATCATCAGCAAAAAAAACCGCGCGGCTCTCGGTAAAAAATCGGCTATAAACGGAAAATAATCCGGCAAACTTAATAATATGATAGCAATAGATAATGTTGCCCCAAAAATAAAATTTTTCCTAAGCGAGCGGATTTCTTCCTCTTTAAGCATCTTCGCGTGGTCATGCTCGCCCATTCCTTCCATTCCGCCGGACATCTGCTGGCCATCCGGCATCACATGCCCGCCACGCAGAGATCCTTGTTTTATTTCCTCCACCAATTCATAACTGGTTTTATCTTTGACCGCAGCTATAATTTTTCCGCCATCAATCGCCATATCACTTTCAACCACCGCCTTTTCAGTGGCATAATTGACGTTTACAGACGTCAATTCCGGAATTTCTTTCAATGCCTTTTCAACAATCAGGGCGCAAGAGGCGCAATCCATCCCCCTTACTATGAATACTTTTTTCTGTTTCATATTTAATTGGATAAATTATAAATTTTCAAAAGCTCTTCTATCGCCCCGCCCTTGTTTTCTTTCATCTTTTTCTGGATGCAAGTGTCTAAATGCCCGGCAAGAAGCTCGCGCTTGGCGCTTTTTAAAAATCCGCAAACACTGTCCACCTGCTGAATGACATTCGGGCAATATTCGCCTTTTTCCATCATTTCAATAACTTTCAAAAGCGTGCCCTCGGCCTGTTTTGCGAGTTTTAATGATTTTAATTTCGGATTCAAGGTATTTTTCATATTTTTATATTAATTTTAATATACCCCCTATCTACATAGGAGGTTAGCATACCGCAAAAATAAGTCAACTTATTTTTTGGACAATTTCATCGCGACTATCACGCCCACAAAGAAAAAAGAAGCGTGCCCCAGCCACCAGACGGCTGGAAACATAATACTGGAACGGACAATGCCGAAAATATCCGGAGCGCGGGAACCGAAAGGCACCCCCGCCTCGCCAAGCTCCCATGCGCGGTAATAAACGCTCATAAGCGTACTGAAAATAAGTCCCGCAATGGCGGCAAAAAAAATTCGTTTTTCCGGATACATATTAAATTTATTCAGGCTGAAAAAGCCGGCTGCCACAAAAAATGAAAGAAAAAATTTAAGCACAAAATAAGTCATCGTTTCCATCGGATTGGTCATAAAATAATGGAAGGTAAAATCCAGTATGAATGTGACAATCGCAACGACAACTGACTTTTGGAATATATTCATTATTTTACGATTATTGTTCCTGTCATTGACGGATGAATTCCGCAATGATATTTATATTCTCCGGGCTGGGAAAAAACATATTCAAATTTATCCCCTCTTTTCATCAACTGGCTTTCGGAAAGTCCCGGCAAAACGACAATGTGATCCACGGCATCATCATGCGCCCATATTACCTTTTCTCCGGCATTTACCGTCAATACGGACGGATTAAAAGCGAAATTCTTGATGATGACGATATTTGCCGGCACCGTAAGTCCGGCCAGCGCATGGCTTGTTTTTGGCATCATAACAGAGAGAACAACCAAAGAAACCGCTATTAGTATTAATACTATTATTGAAATCGTTATTTTTTTTATTCATATTTTTATTTTACCACAATCTGAATAAAAAACCCGCTTTATGACGGGATTTTTAATTTTTCTTATTCTACCATTCGCGCGAATTAGAGATTAGACAGAATACGTTTTATAAGCGGTTTTTGATTGTCCGATAAACGATAAAACATCTGCAAACTTCTCTGATCTTTTTCTAAAATATCCGCCGCGGCAAGAATACCAAGATGTTTCGAGGTAGCTTTAAATGATAGCTTGATCTCTCCCGCTATGGTTGCCACCGGAGCCTCGCCTTCTTTTTTCAAAAAAGAAATAATGGCCAGCCGTCTGCGGTTGGCAAATGCTTTAAATATTTTTTCTTGTTCTTTCATAATGCGTTTTAGCATACAACATTCTTCCCAACTATTCCACTATTCGCGCGAATTAGAGAAGGCAGCAAAGCAACACCGATTAACTATTCGCCTATTCGCGCGAATTAGAGATATAACAAATATAATAAAATCCGCCTCATTAAACGAGGCGGATTTTAAAGCTATATCTTCTTTATATTCCTAAATCCCAAGAAAAATGATCCGATAATGACGATTTTCAAAAGATAATGCCCGCTCAGATCAATAAAATTTCTAGTCATCGGAGTCATCTGTCCGATAAGAAGATGGGTAATGACCGCAATCGGCAAAGTAAAAAACAGCCAATTATATTTAGGAATTTCAATTCCGATTTTTCTGAATAATTTTGACAACAAGGGAGCGACTAAAAATATGCCTAAAAAGGCAACAGTGAAATCAAAAATAGCATACTCGCCTGCCCGGAATTGCCTCAAAAAAGATATTGCATCCATATGCTCAAATTTTAGCACAATTTGGCCGAGATATTCCCCTCATTCTACTCATTCGCCCATTCGCGCGAATGAGTCCTTGGGCAGATAAGTTAAAGTAAAGAAATAATATGTTTTGCGGCCGGACTCTGATTAGCCGAAAGCCGGTAAAATACCTGAGAACTTACCTGATTTTTCTCAACTATATCAACGGCGCTGAGCACACCCAAGTGTTTTGAAGTCGCCTTGAATGAGAGATTGATCTTTCCGGCAATATCGCCAACAGGCGCCGGCTGACTTTGTTTTAAGTATTTTATAATTGCGAGCCGGCGCCGGTTTGCCAAGGCCTTTATTGTGCGTTCTAAATTTTTCATGTTTTTTAGTATACCCTATTTTTCATCATTCTACCATTCGCACGAATAAGGCTATTGTGACCCCTGTTGCCCATTTCAAATTTTTCATATTTTTATTTTTTAACTATACCTCATTTTCTATCATTCTACCATTCGCGCGAATGAGGGATATGATAAAGGATATAACGAATGGGGGGAATAAAAAATCGCCCGGAGGGCGGTTTTTTTAATAGGTTTGGGGCGTGAAATTTTATATTTTTAATTTATAAAACATCGATTTTTTTCGATAAAGAAGTCGAAAATAATGAATATTATAAAAAAATAGATTGTATTCCATGTCGCCATTCAAAATCCTTTTAAAATACTTAAATTCTTCGCCTATCGAGATTGAATTTGGCTCTTCCACTCTCCAACGCGCCTGTTTATGTAAAAATTCATTGTCGTCAATTACAAAGCAGCCAGACTCAATAGTTTTGGAAAATTCATTGAAATATAATCCCTTCACAATCTTATCTAAAACCCTTTGTATTCTTTCTTTATCCGGTTGAGTAACCGGGAAACCACTAATAAAATTGGTTTCATTTAATATTTTCTTAATCAACCCTATTTTTTTAATATTAAGTAGATTATTTTTACCCCTTTTTTCCCAAATACGCTCTGCTGTTAAATCCCAATTAGCCGTACTTCTAATTAGAGTTACGACATATTGTTCATCATAGCTATATTTCAAATTACATTGTATATGAGTTTTTAGCTCTATTATTCCATTTGGATTCTTTTTTAAGAAGAATCCCCTCTGAGGAACATGATCAATATTTTCCTCTATCGCAAATACTGGTTTTCCACAAAGATAACAAATTGTATTATCCATTTAATAAAATAGAGTTTGATAATAATTATTTTAATTTTTTATAGTCAAAAATAAATTAAAAATCGAGCTATTTAAGCCCGACTTTAATTTAATTTATTTAAAAAGTTGATTTTATTCAAGCTCTTTTTTATTTTTAATTTTTAAAAACAACACGCGATCAAATCTAATCAGTTGCTTTATAAAGCCCCCTCTGCAAGTATTAACCCCTTGGAGTATAATCTGGCATTATCGGCATTAAATTCATATTTAATATCAACATCTAAATTTTCTACAGATAAAATCTTCCGACTTTTACATTTAAAAACTTTATTATTTCTAATATTTCTTTCCATAAATATTTCAAACGATAAGACAAAATGATGAGCATCCTTTATAATCTTAAATTCCTCTGATGGCGATAAATAAAATGATCTTTGTGTTGTAGATATATTTTCAATATTAAAAGTTTTACATTCTAAATAGTTAATTCTTCCAAATTCATCAACAAATTCTATATCTGGATAACCGGTAGATTTTTTACTACCAGAAATTGTTTTTGGGGTATCGGCTTTATAATTAATAGTATTTAGGGCATTTTTAACAAACGGCTCAATATCATTACCAACTTCATTTGGTCGAGGTCTAATAATGCCCCCCTTATTTACTTCTTTACCGGCTAAATTTGCGGCTTTCATTATTTTTCCTAATAGGATATTATCTTTTTTATCTTTTCTGTTGAAAGGGATTATTTTGCGACCAGATAGACCCTCAATAACAAGATTAAATGGGACTTCTTTTAATGGCGTCAACATTTGTTTAATAATCCCCTCTAATTTTTCTGTATATTTCTTATCCATATAATTATTTACTTAATAATACTATCCTATTTGAATTGGTGCCTTTTTTATTATTAGAAATCCCCCAAATATTTGATGTTTTTGTAAATACTTGTTCGTTTATCATAACTCCAACGCACTTAAAACCAACATTTACGCCCAAAGGAACAATTTCTTCATCAAGTCTTATTTTACCATTTTTAATCTCACCAACCTCAAAAGCGACGAATCCGCCCGGCCTAGTTATTCTATAAAGCTCCATGAGAGTATCTTTCATCACATTTTTCCAATCTTCTAATTTTTTAGTCATTGTTATTTTTTGGCTGATATCTTTTAAATCGATGGAATTAAACCAACACCTTAACCAATTATCATCGGCGTATTGAACTGTATCAAGAAACGGCGGCGAGGTTACCGTTAATTGAACACTATTACTATTTATTTCCGATGTTTGCCGGCTATCTTTTTCTAAAAATTTAGCGTATTTTTTTACTGCCAATAAATTATTTACTAATCCCCCATCAAGATCTTTGATAAGAGATTTGGTTTTTTTAATAATTATTTTCCTAGTATCCCTATATTCGGGTTTTTGATTCCTTTTAATATTAATCCTTTTTTGACTTTTAATTGATACGGCTTGATTCGGGGGAAGGGTATAAACAGAAAAATAACCCTTTGAATGTCCGGTTAATCTATTCGTAGCCACCATTCTTATCCAATCATCCAAATCGTCATCCTCATTATTATTTTTTCTTATTTCTAAATACTTTTTAATAGAGGAAATTTCCTGCTCGGTATCTGGATGATAAAAATCTGATAAGTCAAGATCCTTATCATTTTTAATAAAAGAAATAGAGTGTAGCCTTTCTTCTAATCTGTATATATCTGGCGGGGAAAGTCTTGGATAACTTAAAATTTTACTTATTGGATTAATATCATTCGATATTATATTTCTTCCCAATAATGCGGCTTCTATAATCGTAGTTCCTCTTCCCGAAAAGGGATCATAAACTATATCTTCGGGTTTTGTTAGGGTTTTAATAAAAAAACTTGGCAATTCAGACTTGAAACAAGCCCTATATGCAATTTCGTGTAAACTATTGCCCTGTTTTTGTTTTGAGGTCCAAAATTCATTAATAAATTTTTTATGTTTTTGTTCATAAATATTAAGGCATTCAATCGCTGTGGGACGAGAATAAAAAAATGTTTCAAGATATTTTTGAAAAGTATTTTCCATATTTTTATTTCCTTAAAATCTCTCTTATTCTACCAAAAAATTCCCAACAAACAAAATTCTCGCCCATGACAGGCAAAATTCAAATATATTTATTCTTTAAAATTAACAGCAAAAATATCCATAAACTCTTGTCCTATTTTACGCATTTCCTCTAATTCTTCAATATTCCAAACGGTTTTTTCATTTCCATAAATTTCATAATAGCCCTCGTAAAGTTTGGACATTTTTTTAAAATCTTTTTGCGATACCGATATCTTTTTCATATTAATAAATTATCTATTCAAATACGTAACCGTCAGTTGAAGGATTGTGGCAAAACCAACCCAAAGAAGATATGGGATCTGAATAAAAGTAATCCATTCCGCGTACGGGAAAATGGCTCCCATCGCCCATTTAAGCGAGAGAAGGACAAGGAGAATATCAATTGCGGCGAGATAATTATTTTTCAGCCGGAATTGTATGGACGAGAAAGCAAAATTGAAAATAAGATTCAGGACAAACAGCAGAGCAACCAGAAACCCGATTTGCCCCTGCCACGCCATCAGAAATACTTTACCGAAAGAAACCGCAATTAAAATATAAAGAAAAGTCCAAACAGGCGCGAAAAGATATGCCGGCGGAGACCAGGAGGGTTTTATTATTTGGCTGTACCAGTTATATGAGTCCTTAAAGTTAGAAGTCCTTAAAGTCTATAATGTCTAATCTTTTAATAATTATTGAATCAAATTATTTAGACGCCAAGATTGAAATTATAATTATCGCCACTATGAAAATTACTATTACGGAGATTAATAACATTTATTTGGGAATGGAATTTTTAATTACAATTGACAATTGACAGCTGACAATTGACTACTTCTTTTTAGGAATAAACCAGATAAACCAAACAAACCAGAGCAGCCAAAGCGTATGCCAATCCTGTTGCAGAACGCCCGGAAAACCCAAAAATCAGAGGAAACCGAGAAAACCTAATGTCCATTGTTTTTTCATTTTTTTAATAATGTTAAAATTAATTTTATTATTTTCTCTTTTTCTTTTGATCCGCTTCCGGCAATAAGAAGTGTCAGCGCGGTAAGCGTAGATGGCGGGATACGGTTTATGTCCAAAATCCCCGCCTGATGCAGAAGCCAAACAAAAACGTAAGCCCCGCTCCGTTTATTGCCGTCAATGAACGGGTGGTTCTTTACTATAAAATAAAAAAGATTTGCGGCTTTTTCCTCAACCGTCGGGTAAACTTCTTTTTTACCAAAGGACTGCATCACATTGCCGATAATCGCCTCGACGCCGTCTTTATTTCTTTCAACGGCAAATTCCGCGTCCTCATTTTTTTCTTTTATCCAGAATGCCTTGAATGCTTCAAGCGCGGCGGCTAATTCCCTTACGGTCAATTTCACCGGCTTTTTTGTATCCCCTTCCGTAGCCAGCGTTTCTTTATCATAAGCATCTAAAACATCCCATGCCCCCCTATAAAGTTTTATAAGTTCAGAATCCTTACCTTGTCTTTTTGCCATATGTTTATTATATCTTATTTTTTACAGGAACATTCCAAATAATTTATTTTCGGAATAACTTCCAGTAAAAGCTTTTTCACATTTTCCGCGTTGAATTCCATCGCTTTCAAAATCATTTCCCATGTGACCGCTTCTTCGCTTTCCCGCCAGCAATCATAATCAGTCGCCATGGCAATGCTCGCATAACAGATTCCCAGTTCCCGCGCCAGAATTACTTCCGGCACGGTTGTCATATTTATAATATCCGCGCCGATAATTCTGAACATATGGCTTTCAGCGCGGGTAGAAAACCGCGGGCCTTCTATTGTCACATTAGTTCCTTTTTGATGATGGGAAATTCTCAATTCTTCCGCCGTATCAGCCAATAATCCCCGCAATTTCAGGCAAAATGGGTCTGCCATCGGAGTATGGATTACTTTATCCTCAAAAAAAGTCAGATTGCGGTGTTTTGTAAAATCAATAAATTGATCAGGAAATATCAAGTCTTTCGGCTTTATTTCTTCCCTTAATGACCCACAAGCGGTAGTCGCCAGAATATGAGTGCATCCAATTTCTTTCAATGCCCAGATATTCGCCCTGAACGGAACTTTTGTCGGCATGATATTGTGTTCTTTCCCATGGCGCGCCAAAACAACCACATCGCGGCCGGCAATCTGTCCCGTGACAAGTTTGGCGGCGGGATTTCCAAAAGGGGTTTCAATCGCAATTTCCTGCGGATTTTTCAAAATTTTCGGGTCATCTATTCCGCTTCCGCCGATAACCGCTATTTTTATTTTATTCATATTTTTATTCGCTATCG
Source organism: Patescibacteria group bacterium (assembly GCA_038078395.1). Taxonomy (GTDB): domain Bacteria; phylum Patescibacteriota; class Minisyncoccia; order UBA6257; family 02-FULL-45-10c; genus JBBUBH01. Next base: position 1,508 of record JBBUBH010000021.1, on the reverse strand, counting down.
TAAGATATTAAACTTTTTACTTTATAACCCTTTTTCCTTAATTTTTCCGAACCGCCTAAAAACGGCAAGTCAATCACAAAAGCAATGCCGACAACTTTTCCTTCAAGTTTTTCAATTATATCGCAGGTTGCGCCGGCTGTGCCGCCCGTGGCAATCAAGTCATCAGCCAAAATTACTTTTTCACCCGACAAAATCGCGTCCGTGTGCATCTGCAAAATATCTTTTCCGTATTCAAGAGTATATTCTTGTTCTATTGTTGAAAAAGGGAGTTTGCCCGGCTTCCTGACAATCGCCAATCCGGCATTAAGTTTATAAGCCAGCGGAGCGGCAATCAGAAAACCCCGCGCGTCTATGCCAACCACTTTATCAACTTTTTCATCCGCAAAAAATTCCGCAATTAAATCAATTGTTTTTTTGAAAGCAGTTTTATCCTGAAGTAAAGTCGTGATGTCTTTAAAATTCACGCCTTTTTTCGGCCAATCCGGAACTTCCCTAATTTTATTTTTAAGATTATCCATGACAATTTATTATAGCATTACGTTTGGGGAATTATGAATAAGGAATTAGGAATTAGGGATAACAAATCTGGTGAGATTTTTCAAATTGAAATAAATTTTATTTTAAATTAGGATAAAGCTTATACACGGAGAGGTCGCATAGCGGTCTAGTGCACCACCTTGGAAAGGTGGCATACCCGAAAGGGTATCGAGAGTTCGAATCTCTCCCTCTCCGCAGGATTGAGCGCCCGTTCGAGAGACCGGGCGCTCTATATTTATCAAAGTTTTTTAAGAATCATATCAGGCTACGAAAATCAGTGAGTGTCCAGAATTTAAACTTCCAAATTCAAATTTTATAGCCAAGCTCAGCGGGCATTGAAAAACCAAAATTCTCGTTATTTGATTCTGATTGCCAGGAGTAAAATAAAAAATAACAAAACGAAAGGTAAAATTCAGAGCCAATTTTCTGGGTAATAAGGGTTAAGGATTATTTATCTTTTCTTTTGGGAATAACTTCTGAGCCCTGACCAGAAAAGCCGGTTGCAACAACAGTAACTTTAAGTTCTCCTTTTTTCAAACTTTCGTCTCGAATAACTCCAAATATAATTTTGGCATCAGGATCTGCGGAAGCAGTGATAATTTTTGCAACTTCATTAACCTCAGAAAGAGTCAGGGGTTTTCTGCTGGCAACAGAAAAAAGGATCCCTTTTGCGCCATCAATAGAAATATTCAGTAAGGGAAAACTAACAGCTTTCTTGGCTGCCTCAATCGCTCTTTCGTCGCCGTTGGCTTGGCCAATGCCCATAACAGCAGGGCCTGCTTCAGCCATAATAGTTTTGACATCCGCAAAGTCAAGATTGATAATACCCGGTTTTAAAATTGGTTCGGAAATGCCCCTAACTGCATTTATCAAAACATTGTTACATAAGGCAAAAGCATCGCTAAGTGTAGTTTCCTTATCAATAATCTCTAAAATACGGTTATTACGAATGATAATTGTTGTATCAGCAA
>JBBUBH010000020.1:0-2267 GCA_038078395.1 Patescibacteria group bacterium | reverse complement strand
GCATGCTGGATATTTAATGGAATATCCAAAAGAACAGGTCCGGGACGGCCGGAATTGGCCTCATAAATTGCTCTATCTAAAAAATATTTAATCTCTTTGGGATTAGTAACCATTTCCGCAAATTTAGTAACTGGACGAACAATCTCAACAATATCCGTTTCCTGAAAACCAATCTGACGAACCCCTGTATTACCTTTTGTTTCAGATAAATTAACCTGACCAGTCAGATAAAGCACGGGAACAGAATCAAACCATGCGCCGCAAATGCCGGTAAGCAAATTTGTCGCTCCCGGACCACTAGTTGCTATAGCGAGGCCAATTCCAGGCCCAAGCCTAGAATAGGCATCGGCCGCCATAGCCGCTGCCTGTTCATGCTGGAAGCAGATATGCCCGATATCTTTGTTTTTAGCAACAGAATCCAATAAATGAACAATGGCTCCGCCCGCAACAACAAATGCGTATTTAGTCCCCAACTTAGCTACATAATCAATAACATAATCGGAAAGCTTCATATCAATAGGATATTACAATATAAGCAAAAATGGTTCAATTATCATTAAATTTACCATTTTGCCTATTATATATTAAACAAAACCTTACCAGATAAAGTACCCTGCCTATTTCTCCGAATATTGAATAATCTCTCTATTAACCTGTATAATTAAATAATGCCAGGAAGTAGAAATGCGATAAGATACAATCTTTTTGGGCATAATGACTGATTGGCAAAACGAGATTATTATTAAAAATACAAATTAATTAAGAAACTGCGCGTTGTATCTAAAAAGCAATCGCATTTTCACTTCCTGGAATGAAAAATGATACGCGGGCGATAATTGCCATTATTATTACCTATATTACGGGAAATTTTCTGCTTCTTTTTAATAAAGCGATTTATTGGGATACATGGGTATGGCTACCCATCATAAAAGAAGGAAATTATAAAATTTTATGGGATGCATTATATCAATCAAAACGGTTCACGGCTTATTATCTATACCGAGTTTCCGGTTTTTTTGACAATCCGGTTTTATTTTTTAAAATAATGGCTTTTGTCTGCTGTCTTCTGGCCGGACTTTTATTATATGGAATTCTGCGGAAAAAATTATCTTTGCGCATAGACAGAGCATTTTTTATATCTGCCTTTTTCGTTTTAACCCCCGTTTTTCTGGTAAGGATAGACTCCTCCGTTTTGCAGCACTCATTCAATATCATGCTCTTTTTCCTGGCGGCGCTTGTTTATTTTATCGCGGAAAAGAATAAAAACAGATTTGTTGCCGTCATCAATTACAGCTTATCCTGGATTTTATTTTTCCTGTCTTTCAATACCTATTCTCTGCTGGCTTTTTACGGCGGATTTATTTTGTTGCTTTTAATTCCCTACTTTCAGGAAAATAAGGAAGGGGCATTAATATCCTTATTATGGCCATGGATTAAAAGTAATTTTCTTTTCATTATTTTGCCCGTTATCTTCTGGGGCCTGAAATTATCGGTTTGGAAAGACGAGGGATTTTTAACCGGATATGACGATTTCATTAATCCTTTTAACTCCCCATCATTCACAATACTGCTTTTCTGGGAAACGATTATATATGGTTTTTTTTGGCAAATTGTCGCTCCAATATTAATTCTGCATAGAAAAATTTTTGCCCTGCTATTCCTAACAATCAGCCTTATTACTTATCTGGCGACTAAAAAAATATTTACGTCAGAAAATGAAAACAATGCGAGTCCTGCGCAAAAAGAAATAGATTATAGTCCCAAATATTACCTGATAGCCGGCGGAATATTATTTTTCCTCGGATTTCTTCCTTATTTCTTGACGGGAAAAATGCCCCATGTGCTCGGTAATCCATTTAATATGCGGTCCGCTTTTCTGCTGCCACTCGGGTCATCGCTCTTAACTTTAGGCTTAATTCTCCTGATTATAAAAAAAGAGTGGCAATCCGCCGCTCAGAATATCATTCTGGCTTTATTCATGACTTTTACAATTTATAATTATTACGGCCTGGATATGGACTGGTATAAGCAGATGGCGATAATTGAAAGCTTAAAAACTAGCCAAGACGGAAATCTGAAATCGGCCACCACCCTTGTCTTTAATGACAAAATATCCGGCCTAAATTGGCTAAACCGGGAAATCCACGGCGAAGAATACCTCGGCTATTTGGAAGAAATTTATAATTTTCAAGAAAATCCAAAATTTGGAACCGCTAAGGGAGAAACCAATTATTACAGTATTCAAAAAGATTTTATCGCCCAACCAT
>JBBUBH010000019.1:0-4531 GCA_038078395.1 Patescibacteria group bacterium | reverse complement strand
AAAATACCGGCGGAACTTTCAAATAACCGTTTTCTTCATCAGGAAAAGCTTCAATTGACTTTTGACTTTTGACCTCTGACTTTTGACTTAATTGATCTTCCCTTAATGCATTTTTCAGATCAGTCCCGCCGGTCATAGGTTCAACGCCGTCAGTATTAAGTTCCTGAAGTTCCTTGAAATAATCCAAAATATTGCTCAAATCTTTTGTGAGTTTTTTTTCCTCCCCCGCTTTCAGATCTATGCGGGCTAATTCGGCCAGATGTTCCAGATCCTTTTTTATAAGCATATTAAAATTATAAATGATAATCTCCTAATTTTAAAATCTCTTTTTTAACTTGTATGTATTTCCATGCCTTAATAACCCCAAATTCAGGACTTATCATAATTTTCGGCAAAAATAATTTAGCCCCACTCCGACGAATCGGAGTGGGGCTAAGGACTAAGTTCCCAAGGGCAAGCCCCAAGGAACCCAGTGCTGAAGACTAACTTGCGGATACCGCCGCCGGACGGCTGCCGTCGAACTCAAAGTCAAGCCAGTTGTAGTTCCAGTCCCACCCGCCGCCGTCCCAGCACAGGTAACGCACACACAGGCTGCCGTTCGGACCGCAGTAGATGGTCCCCCAGAAGAAAATCGCCTTCCCCTTCCACTCTTCGGGAATGAGATGTTGGTTTTCTTTCTTAAGGTAGAAGTCCAATAGATTAGTATTCATGACCGACTGGTTTTTGAGCTCCTTACGGAGATCATTGCCGACGATCACCTTGCCTTTCTGCTGTTCTTTGGACAAGTACAGCCCCACTTTCGCGGGATCATACTTGAACTGGCCGCCCTTGCGGTGTTCCACGACCTTCCAGCCTTTCGGCACGAACGGGTCAGCGTCGAGATCCACCAGGTATTCCACCGGCTTGATCTCGGCGCGGCCGTCCAGAACTTCCCGAATTAGCAGAAGGTCCTTGAACTGACCGAGCTTTGTGAGGTGATCGGGGGTGAACCCTTTCGCCTCCAAAGCATCCATCAACTGATGAGACTGCCCTTCACTGTAGGATGACATGTCATCCTCCTTTTGGCACATGTGCCACCAAGTTGCTTGACCACCACGATTCTTAGTAGTCATAGCCAGAAAATGCCGGAAAAATCAGCATCTTTTGGCTATGACCACATTCGCAAATAATCTTAACAAATTACTAAATATAGTTTAGCATACTTTATACTATCTTGTCAATAATACTAAAAACTCCTTCTCGTCCAAAATTTTTACCCCGAATTTTTTTGCTTTATCATATTTAGAACCAGGTTCCGCGCCCGCCACGACAAAAGAAGTATTTTTTGACACCGATTCATTCACATCCCCGCCCAAAGCGCGGATTTTTTCTTTCGCCTGCTCGCGGGACATTGATTCCAATGTGCCGGTCAATACAAATGTTTGAGCTTTTAGCTTTAAGCTTTTAGCTTTTAGCGGCTCAACTGCAATTTCTACTCCGACTTTTTCCAATTTTTCCAAAAGATTGATATTTCTTTTTTCCCGGAACCAATCATAAATGCTTTTGGCTACTACGGGACCGATATCGGAAATTTCCTGCAATTCCTCTAAAGATAAATTCTGAAAATAATCTGTGAATTCTTTAACTTTCAACTTTGAACTTTGAACTTTGAACTTGCCCGCAAGCGTGCGGGCCGTTTCTTCTCCAACATGAATAATTCCCAAACTGTAAATGAATTTTGGAAGAGCTATTTTCTTTTTCATTTCCGTTTCTTCCACGATATTTTTTGCTGATTTTTCGCCGAATCTTTCAAGAACAGCTATATCGCCTTCTTTTAAAGTAAAAATATCCGCCGCATCGGCAATCAGGCCTTCATCTAAAAATTTATCTATAATTTTCGGCCCAAGCCCATCCAAATTAAACGCGGCGCGGGAAATAAAATGGTAAAACCATTCACGGTTTACCGCTCCGCAATTCTTATTGCTGCATTTGTAAGCGACTCCCTGCCTGCCGTCAGGCATGGCGTCCCTGACAACCGGCGAACCGTCAACCGGGCATTTTTTCGGCATTGAAAATTCTTTTGAGCCACGCGGCCGCATATCTTTCAGCACTTTGGTTATTTTCGGAATGACATCGCCCGCCCGCGAAACAATTACCGTGTCCCCGATTCTGGCATCCAAACGCTTTATTTCATCGGCATTATGCAAAGTGGCATGAGTAATGGTGATTCCACCGACTTGCGCCGGCTTCATGACGGCTACCGGAGTCAGAACTCCGGTCCTGCCAACCTGTATTTTAATATCCTCTATAATAGTAGCCGCTTCTCTGGCTCCGAATTTAAAAGCAATTCCTCCTCGCGGCGCTTTGCCGATAATCCCCGCATCCTCATAATCCTTATTCAAATTAGTCAGAATAACTGTGCCGTCTATTTCATACGGCAACTTATCGCGATGCTTCGCCCAATATTCACGGAAAGCAAAAACTTCTTTCAGATTGGCGGCGTGCTTATTATGCGGATTTGTTTTAAATCCGAAATTCTTAAGCATTTTGTGCTCTTCCTCATGAAATTTCTGGCCCAAATCCGTAATAATATCATAAGCAAAAGAATCCAATTTCCTGCCGGCCACGACTTTCGGATCCAGCTGGCGGATAGAACCGGCGGCCACATTGCGCGGATTAGCGTAAGCTTTCCCGCCTTTCTTTTCCTGCTCCCTGTTCATCCGCTCAAATTCTTTTATAGTCATAAACACTTCCCCGCGAACAATCAATCGCCGTGGAACATTTGACATTTGACCTTTGACATTTAACTTCAAGGGTATCGCTTCAACTGTTTTCAAATTATTCGTCACGTCTTCGCCGGTAATTCCGTCGCCGCGCGTTGAACCGCGGACAAAAACACCATTTTCATATTCAAGCTCAATGGCAAGTCCGTCTATTTTTAATTCGCAATAAAAGGTTGCGCTCGCTGAACTGCTTTCCTCAACCTTTTTCCCAAGATAATTTTCCAGCCGTTCAAGCCATTCTTCCATGTCCTTTTCGGAAAAAGCGTCATTCAAAGAAATCATCCTGGTTTCGTGATGAACTTTTTTGAATTCTTTCAGCGGCTCGCCTCCGATCCTTTGCGTTGGAGAATCTGGCGCAATAAATTTCGGATATTCCTGTTCTAAATCAAAAAGTTCCTTTTTTAAAGAGTCCAAAGCCGCATCGGAAATAAGTGATTTATCAAGAACATGATAGGCATAGCGGTATTTTTCAATTGCTTCCCGTAATTTTTCCAGCCGCCTTTTGACTTCTTGTTTTTCCATAATTTTTGGTTAACTAAATACATATCTATTATAAGATATATTTATCCGCATAAAAAACGGAAGAACGGAAGTCCCACATCCCAAAATTAGGAAGTGGGACATCCCGTTTAACGCCTAACTTCGTAAATCTTGCCAGGATTCAATTGAGTCACACAGGTTTGGGAAGTAGCCGGAGACGGATCAGCCGGATTTGAACAATTGCGGACACAAGTGCGGGTTTGCACTCCGCTTAATGGACACTCAGCGGGAGACCATAACGAACAAGTCCAATCATCCCCGGAACATCCTCCGCCAACCGCCGGATTAGTATTAATATTTGGTTCTTCGTCCTCGATGTTAGTATTTCTAACAAAGTTAGCTGTTACCGATTGATTACTGCCCATTGTAATATTGCATTTAGCTCCACCGACGCAAGAATCAGACGAGCTGGTAAAACATTGCTCTTTAGCAAGACATTCTCCGGTCCATTTATCAAATTTTGATCCCGGATCAGCAACGGCAGTAAGGGTAACAGCCCTCTTGGAAAATACGGCGGTCACCGACTGATCATCCCCCATCGTAATCTGACAAGTTCCGGTGCCACTACAAGCCCCAGACCAGCCGGTAAATATTGAAGCCGGGTCTGCCGCATTAGCGGATAAAGTTACCACTACCCCTCTTTCATAATTTTCCAGACAATCGCTTCTGTTGCTGGCGCAGCTGACATTTCCGTCAGTTACTGAACCGGCGCCTAATTTATTGATAGTAAGAACTACCGGATCAGCCAAATGGACAATGCTGAACGGCGCGGCGCTCAATCCTTTGGCGCATTCTCCGGTAAAATTAGCGCAGCTTAATTGAATAAAATAATTATTTCCAACCAAATCATCGGGCACAATAATATCCGCCAATCCCTTATTTATGGTGTTTTCTTTAATAGTTTTTATCGGAATAACATTTTCAATCGTTCCGGTTTGTTGTTTATTATATTTGCAATCAACTGTTCTCCTCCAATAACCATCCGCTAATTTCCCCATTGTGATATCCAAACAAGAGAAATCTCCGGTTAAAGAAGTTGCGGGACAAGAAAAAACTCCTCCTTTTACCCTTAAGCCGCCATTGCCATCGCAAGTATCTTTTGATTCTATTGATTCCCTAAGCGCCACATTCATGGCTAAAACAGCCGGATCCATGTAACCCAGCTCAATTTCATATGGACCATCAATCTGGGAAACAAGCGAATATAAGTAAACAGGAACTTGTTTTTT
>JBBUBH010000018.1:0-1248 GCA_038078395.1 Patescibacteria group bacterium | reverse complement strand
TAAATCTTACAAAATGTGGTTCGGCAAACATTCATATTGATTTGTGTCTAAATCTTACAAAATGTGGTTCGGCAAACATTCTTGTATAAAAAGTCTATATAAAAGTACAAAACATTATCATAGGGTTTGTGCTTGAGGCGGGTAAGTCTACTTTGTGAAACATTGTTATGTATTTTACGAACAAATATACAGCAATATAATTACGTGAAATTCTTTAATCCAGAAATCTTGGGTTTTTGTCATAAAAACCGCATTTGTGAAGTTGATATAATAACTTAAATGATTTTGGGACTTCCGGATATTTGCCGATATTTTCTAGCCATTCAAAAAACTGCTTATTTTTATGTCCTTTTAACTTTTTATAAAATAAAGGAATAATAATATTCTTTAATGTTCCAAATTCTCTTACAATTAAAACCGCCCTTCTTCCTCTCTCAATACGATCTTTTCCTATGTTTTTATAGTTGTATACCCGATTGGATAATTTTAATTTATTTTTAACCAAATTTAATAATTGTTCATCCCTCTCATGCATTTCTATGGAAAAAGCAGGAATCTTTATTTTAATTTTCTCGCCTAATTTATTCTTTCTCAAATTACTTGAAAAGGTAAAACAGCCCTCACCTTCAACAAGACCTCTTATATATTCATAGGATATTAAATTATCATTGTTTGCCATTTTACAAGGTCTATTATATTTTTATGTTTATGCGAGAAACAATTATGTATATAATGATAACATGAAGACTCAAAAATCAGAGATTGGAAAATTGGGCGAGGATATCGCTTGTAAATATCTTGTTGATAAGGGGTTTATAATTATTGAAAGGAATTTTCGCAAACCCTGGGGCGAGTTGGATATTATTGCAAAAGATCGTGGTGGTATTTTAGTTTTCGTTGAAGTAAAAACTTTAAGGGAATGCGGCAACGGCAATGCGGCAATTGCCGGATTATTGCCGGAAGAAAATTTAACTGCCGCAAAATTAAAAAAATTAAAAAGAACGGCGGCATTTTATGCCGGTTATAATCAGGATTTAATTAATGATGAAAAAGGCTGGCGGATTGATTTGGTGGCGATCTCTTTAAAAAATGATTATAAACAAGTTATTAACTTGTTTTCTCAAAAGGATATCCAATTGGCAGAACTTTTGGATTATTGCGATATAAGGCATTTGGAGAATATTGCATAACATTAGATACATTTTGGAATAAATAATCCGAAATAGTTTTTCATCCATCGCCTCCATT
>JBBUBH010000017.1:1171-8424 GCA_038078395.1 Patescibacteria group bacterium | reverse complement strand
ATAAAAAACCGCGCATGGCGCGGTCTTTTTTATATTTAAAAAAGTTACGATTGCCAAACCGCGCTATTTTTTATATGTAAGATAATATTCATTCTTTGTAATAGTTATTATAATCAGCCACAAAAAAAAGTCAAGAGACTTGCCAACAAAAAATCCCTCGCTAAAGCGAAGGGATTTTTTGTTTAGAAACTGTCAATCAATTTTATTGATGATGTTCTATTTCATTGCGAAGCTCTCCCAAGAGATAAGCCGCATAATCTTTTCCTCCAAGGCCGAAAGCCAAACCTCCGGCAAGGGAAACCATTGCGATTAAGCCGGTGATTACGGTATTAATAATTGATACCGCAATTCCGAGCTGAACCAAAGCGGCGAGCATTCCGAAAACAACCACTGACCACCAGGCCGCGGAACCGAGGAACTTAGCCGCATGAAGGCGGGCGCCCAATACTGAAGCGCGCACCAAATGGCGGGCTAAATTGCCCACGACAACCGCCACCACCATTATCAAAACGGCAATGACCAGGTTCGGAACATAAAGAAGCACGTCCCTCAAAAAGCTTGAAAGCGCGAAAAAACCGAGAATATCGGATGCCGCCAGAAGAAACGCCAGAATTAAAAACCAATAGACGATCTCTCCGACAAAATGGCCGGAATTCAATTCTATATTTGCTCTTTTGGAATACTCTTCCAATCCCAATTTCCTAAGAAGCGAATCCAATCTCATTACGCTGACAAGTTTTTCCGCCAATGATGCAAGGCCGGCTGCCACAATAAGACCGACAAGGAAAACCAACACCGCGCCGACAAAAGACGGGAGCCAATTTACCATCTGCAGCCAAAGATTCTGCAACGAACTAACCAATACGTCTGTCCAATTTTGAATTAACATAATTTTATAAATTTTTAACCAACTCGACCTTTAAAACCTGTCCCAACAATAATTTCCAACGCGATACGTGCAAATTTTATTCAGAACAAGAAGCGAGGAGGAAATCGCAGCTTGAGCTGCCTTTCCGATGAGCGACGATGTTATGGATAAAATTTACTGTATCCCTTCGGGTTGCCGCCTAAATATAAAATTTCTTCGTTGCGCCTCCTTGCTGTGGCTATGGCCACAAGCTCGTCGGCATGCCTTGAAATTTTAAATTTATTCAGGCAACGCGTTTAGGAATTATTGTTGGGATAGGTTTTTAGAGTCGGTACTCATAATAATTTCCAACGCGTATGAAAATTATTATGAAAATTGACTCTTATATCAGTATAACAGATAAGTAAAAATGCCAAAAAAAATAATTGTGGAAAAGTATTTGTGGACCTAGGCGGAATCGAACCGCCGTCCCGGCAATGCGAATGCCGTGTTCTACCACTGAACCATAGGCCCGGAAAATTTCTCTTATCTTACTTCGTATAATAAATAAATTCCAATACGATAAGGATAATCCATCCTATTTGAAGAATAAAGAACCCCCAAATCTGGATCAGTTCCAGAATATTGGTTTTAGAAACGCCGAGATTCTCTGAAATAATTATATAAATGTCTTCAAGTGAATCAAGCTTGTCCTTAACCGCGCTGCGCCACTCATCCAAACGGAATTTTTTGGCAAGCAGATCATAAAGGCGGGCGGAATACCAATCGCCGATAAGTTTTATGCTGCGCTCCATCGATTCGAACTGCGCAATTGACTGAGAACGGATTTTTATCATTTCTTTAAATGCCTGGGTTACTTCCTTTGTGCCGCTGAACCATTTCTTATTCGAATCTTCCAGCTGCGTCAGTTTAGATGCCTTCTGAAGCCGTTCATCCAGATCCTCGTCAAGAATGCGGTACCGCAAAAGCTGGAGATTGGCGAGCTGGAGCATTTCAATGGATTCGCCGAATTCCCCGTGCTTGTCAAAAACAAAAGCGCCGTCCCAATCAACGATTATCAGATCGTCTTTGGCATATTTAAGCTGGGAAGAAAGAGTGTAATTTATTTCATTCTCATCAAGTTCGCGTTTTTCTGATTTCAAAAGGACGGCAATTCTTGGAGAATTTTCTTTTAAAATAATTTCCGGATCGCCTTCATATCCAGAAATTTGATAAGCGGTGTATTCTTCCAGCGGTTCATCTTTGGCTCCCCGTTTTTTTGCCAATTCGGCGCAAGCGTCCAAAAGTTTTTCTTTAAGCGCAAAAATGCTGTCATCAAATATGTTTTCAACATCAATGCTTGCCTCAACCAACACCGTATCGGGATGATAAGTTTTAACCATAAATTCAACCGGCTTGCCGTTAACTTCAACGGTTTCCTGGCCGATAATGAATTGCGACGGAACGCTCTTTTCAAAATAATGCGGGGCGCTCTTAACAGGCGGAGCCGAAGGCGCCTCCTTGCCGCGGTAAGTCCTGCTGGTTTCGGCTATTACGAATGAGGTAATTTTATGAGCCATAACCCAATTATAACTCTATTCAAGGACCTTTCAAACAACTGCTCAAAAAATAAAAACTGACTAATTCCCTTGTTCTGATATAATTAAAAATGACTCGAATATGGCTGAAGAAATAAAAGAACAAAATCCCAAAACGGTAACTTTAGCCCGCACCCTTGGTTTGGGCTCAATTATTTTATTGGGCATGGGCGCATTATTAGGCGGCGGAATTTTCACCCTTCTTGGTCCGGCAGCCGGACTTGCCGGACCGGGTCTGGTACTGGCAATGCTACTCGGGTCTTTCGTGGCCTTTCTGAATCTGCAAATGTACCTCGCGCTCGGAACAACTTTTCCGGAAGCCGGGGGCGGATATCTTTGGGTCAGAAAAGGGCTTGGAAATTTTCAAGGATTTTTAGCCGGCTGGCTGAGCTGGTTCGCCCATGCCGCCGCCTGCGGAGTTTATTCTTTAAGCTTCGGATTTTATGCGCATCAATTCCTGAAAATCATCGGTTTTAATTTTAATCTGAATATCAGTTTCCTTCCAAGCGAAAAAATTATAGCGATTCTGGCAATTTTATTTTTTGGATATCTCAATTGGCGCGGAACAAAAACAACCGGCAAAGCCGGGGATTATATTACAATCGGGCTTCTTTTTATACTCGCCGCATTCATATTTTTCGGAACCTATAAAATGACGTCTCTGTCGAATCCATTTGTTAATTTTTCTCCGTTTCTGCCTAATGGAATTTTGGGAGTTTTTGCAGCAGCAAGCTTTTTCTATATCGCCTTTGAAGGTTCGGAAATACAAGTTCAGGCGGGTGAAGAAATGAAAAATCCTGCCCGTGACCTGAAAATCGGACTACTGACTTCATGGGGAGTTGTTTCTTTTATTTATGCCCTTATAAGCATAATAATAATCGGCGCCACGCCGGCCAACGGCGGATATGTATGGGAAATTCTAAGCGCTTTCAAAGAAGGCGCCATAGTGGAAGCGGCGCACAGTTTTATGCCATTAGGCGGAATCATCCTGATAATCGGCGGTCTTTTGGCCAACCTTGCCGCCCTTAACGCCACCATATTTTCATCCAGCCATGTGGCATTCGCGCTCGCAAGAGATAAAAATATCTGGTCCCACATGGCCGACATTCATTTTAAAAATTTTACTCCGCATATCGCGGTAATCGTATCGGTAATTTTTATAATCGCCATGGTGACCACCCTCCCTCTTTTTGACGTTGCCAGCGCCGCCAGCTTGCTGTTTGTCATACTATTTCTCCAGCTAAATATTGCCGGCACGAAAATCCATTTCAAATTTCCAAACATAAAATGGGTCTACAAGATACCGCTATTTCCCCTGACTCCGGTAATCGCAATCGTCATTTATATCGCCCTCGCCATTACAATGCTCAAAGTCAATATAATGGCGTGGGTGGTAACAATTTTTTGGGGACTTCTTGGGTTGGTTAATTATCTGAGTTACGCGGAAACGCAAAGCCGGGAAGATTTTGAAAAAGACATCGTTTACGAAGAAGCGGTGCGCGTTGGACCGAAAACCGGCAGGCGCATCCTTATGCCCATAGCTCCGGAACTCAGCCTTGAAGAAATAAAAAATCTTTCGGAAATCGCCTTTGCCATCGCCAGCGAATACAGCGGGGAAATTATAGCCGTAAAAATCCACATTATCCCCCAGCCGCTCGCGCTTCTTGAAGGAGCAATAATGACGCATGACCAGCAACTGTTTGAAAACCTGAAAGAATGGGTCCAAGAATTCAACAAACTAAAACCGGATGAAAAGGATATCAATCTTCATAGCTTGGTAATGGTCGGCCGGGACATCGTTGACACAATCCTTGATGTGGTAAAAATGGAGGATTGCGATCTGCTTATCCTGAATTGGGAGGGCTACACCAGGACAAAAGGCACGATTTTCGGAACAAAAATTGACCGGATTCTGCGCGAATCAAAATGCGACCTGATGGTCGTCAAAAATCCGAAACCGATTACTTCAATCATGCTTGCCGCCAACCCCGACGGAAAAAATCCCTATCTTCCGTTAAGCGGTGAAATTTTCACGGCGTTAAAAAATCACTTCAAGCCGAAAACGGAATTAATCAGTATTCTTGACCCGAATACGCCATTTTATCTGAAACCAAACCCCCAAGTGATATTCAAACCGCTGGGACTGAAAAGAAAAGATTTTGATGAGGTGGAATTTTTTACCGCTAAATCAATAACCACCGCAATAATTGAAGAAGCCCGGATTAAAGAAACAAGTTTAGTGATAGTAAATTCTTCGCGTCCGAAATTTTTAGAAGAAATCCGTTTTGGCAATATACCGGAACTTCTCGCAAAACATCTGGACATGTCGCTTCTCATAGTGCGCGGACATCAGGGAATCGCCGAAGCAATATGGGAAAAAATACTCAGAAAATTAAAAAAAGAGGAAATATAAAAAAGGCCCCCTATTAAACGGGGATCTTTTTTTACCTGCGCAATTCTATCTCTTTCTTTTTGACCGCATAAAAAAGAATGGCAATCAGACAAATATGCCTGATAATCACAAACGGGCTGGCAAGATAAAAATAAAACATGTCATGACCGAGGAAAAACCACGGCAAAATTGAAAAAAAAGCCGCTAAGTTGGAAAATTCCAGCAGATAAAACCAGGTAGTGAAACTTCGGTGGCTATCGCCCTCATTCCGCGCCATATTATGGCGCGGAATCGCCGAAGTTCTACTACCTGGAAAACCATTTATTTCCGGCATCAAAACAAAAAAAGGAAGCAGCCAAAGCAGATATTGCGGAGAAAATATTTTATTGCATAAAACAAAAAGGAGCGTGGCAATTGTAAAAAGCTTCAAAAGCGATTCCTTGCGATTTTTCAAAATCAGATAAAAATAGCTGCCGCCAAATAAAACAAAAGAAAGCCAGTTAACCGTGTTCATTTCAAACGGCCGGATAAAATATCTTATTATAGTCCAGACGGAATCCGGATTCGGATCGCGCAAGGCATTAAGGCTGTAAAAATAATACCAAAAATCAAAATGATAATAGGCAAAAAATCCGTTTAAAGCCGCTGTGGTCGCGACAAAAATGCCGATAATAGCCAGGCGATTTTTCCAGCGCGGAACTTTTATAAGTAGCGGCAAAAAATACAGAATCGGATAAAATTTTGTGGAAAACCCGAGCGACAGCAAAAACGCCCCCCAATACCATTTCTCTTTATGGAAAAAATAAAGCGCCGCAACAACAAGGGTGATGGCAAGAATATCCCAATTAGTAGTCAAAAAAATAACCATAGAAGGGGCAAAAATCCAATATCGGAGCAGTCTGCCTTTCTGCGTTTCCGGAAGGATCTGATATAAAAAATAGGTTGCAATAACGGCGCAAGCAATAAGTCCGGCAACACTTATCCAATAATAACCAGCCCTGCTTTCTCCTAAAAATCCGCCGAGCTGAATAAATAAACCGGTAATGACCGGATATTCAATAAATTTAGAAATATAAGGAAAACCGGCTGCCGTCGCCCGTTCAAAAAACCCAAGCGTATCGCTGTAAACCAAATACCACGGCAAAATTTTCAATAATCCCAAGCCATGGAAAACGGCCGAAAAGAATCCAACTCCAAAAATCAAATAAAGATAGCTTGGTAAAGAATTTTTTTTCATTTGTCGGACCGCCGGGAATTGCACCCGGACCACGCGCACCCGAAGCGCGTATACTGCTGTTATACTACGGTCCGTTAATAAAATATAAGCAAAATTTTCAAAAAATACAATCTTGGGAACCGTTAAAGGGAGGGACTGATAAGTTTTATAAAAGATTTCACGATTCCATAATACCACGGCCGCCACAGCGGCATTTCTCCATAAGGCACGGCGGATTCCCGCCATTTCTTCAAAATATCTTTTAAACTTATAATCATATCGCTCCTCTGGAAAATAATGCCGGTTTCCAAATTAAGGTCAAAACTCCTGGCATCAATATTATTGGAACCGACCATTCCTTCTTTGTCATCCACCAATAAAATTTTGGCATGGATCATCTCCGGCAGGAATAAAAAATTTATCCGCCCGCTCAATTCTTCCGCAGATACCCAATTTGCCAAATCAGCAACCAATAAATCCGTTTTTTTTGGCAAAAAAACTTCCACGCTGACTCCGCGCCTTACCGCTCCGTCAATCGCTTTAACAAACCATTTATGCGGAACAAAATACGGAGTTACGATAACGATATTGCGCATTGATCCGGATATTTTATTTTTATAATATCTTTTCAAAACCGATTCCCTCCTGAACGGCCAATGTTCTATCAAAAAAATTTTCGCCTTATATAAAGCAATCCGCCGGTTTCCGGCTTCCGGCTTTTTAAGATGATCCATGGCAAGCGAATCTGCGCCGCCGGATAATTGATAAACTTTTGCAAAAGATTTCAATAAATTTCCGATAAAAAACTTATCGCTTATGCTTAAATGGAGATCCAGCCATTTTGCGTATTTCCCGTAAATATTCACTCCGCCCAAAAAAGCCGTTTTGCCGTCTATAATAAGAACCTTCCTGTGATTCCGGCTGAAAAACCGGCGGTAAAAAAGTATCTCTATTCCGGCATCGGCATATTCCGCAAGCGATGAAGAGCTTATCCAAAAGCTTCCCACCTGATCAACTATAATTTTCACTTTCACGCCTGCGCGCGCCTTGTCTTTTAGTGCCTGGAATAAATTTTTGGTAAGCGGGTCCTCTAATAATATATAGCTTTCAAGATAAATGTGGTCCTGGGCGCCCAAAATTGCCAAACGCATCGCCTGCCAGGCATTTTCAGAAGTCGTATAAAATTTGTATTTCATTATT
>JBBUBH010000017.1:0-1071 GCA_038078395.1 Patescibacteria group bacterium | reverse complement strand
AATTCTCCTTCGCCCCGCTTTGATTTCGGCTTTCCCACGTCATGTAAAAGCGCCGCCAGCCGCAAATGCAGTAAAAATTTTTCTTTCACGGCATATTCAAGCGATTTCACGTTATGATCAAATACCGTAAAAACATGGTGCCTGTTCTGACCCACTCCGACACCCGTTTCAAGTTCCGGAACGACATATTTCAATAAACCCAATCTCTGCATTTCCCGGATTCCATCAACCGCGTTTTCAGCCGTAATAATTTTAGAAAACTCATCCCTGATCCGTTCCTTGGAAATAAATTCCAAAAGTCCGGCATTTTCCCTGATTGCCGTTTCGGTATTTTTTTCAATTGAAAAATCCAATTGCGCCATAAACCGCACCGCCCTGAGTATGCGGAGAGCATCTTCCTGAAAACGCTCAGCCGGATTGCCGACAGCTTTTATAACTTTATTTTCAATATCCTCCTGTCCGCCGAACGGGTCTACGACCCGCAACATTTGACCGCCAACATTTGACATTTGACTTTCATCTTTTAATTTTCTGCCATGTGTCAATTGTTCAGTGTCAATTGTCAACTGTACCGCCATCGCATTAACAGTAAAATCCCGGCGCGCCAGATCTTCTTCAATAGTTTTTGCGAATTTAATTTCATCCGGATGGCGCTTGTCCGTATATCTCCCTTCCAAACGGTAAGTGGTGATTTCCACGATTTTTAAAGCCGGATCTTCCGAACCGGTTTTCACCCCGACTGTCCCGAAAGAATTTTCGTATACGCTTTCCGGAAATATTTTTTGGATTTCTTCCGGCTTGGCATTGGTGGTAATATCCCAATCTTTTGGCCCCTTTCCAAGCAAAATATCCCGCACGCATCCGCCAACCAGATATGCTTCAAATCCATTTTTATTGAGTTCTGAACTTAGTTCTTTAATTTCCTGCGGAATATCCATTATTTAGATTATAACCGATTATCTTTTAATTGAATAAAAATTGTTATAAAATAATAGCAATCGCTCTCGTAGTGAAACGGACCCCGCACAAAATAAATTTTGTACGGGGCAAGTATCACTTAGCATGTCCTCG
>JBBUBH010000016.1:0-4718 GCA_038078395.1 Patescibacteria group bacterium | reverse complement strand
ATAATAATGGGAACGCCTAAAAAAGAAAATGGAAACATTGCGTTTTTCCAGGGCGGTTCTGTCCAGCCGGCCAGTCCGGCGGGTTCATCGCAGGGAAGTTCCGGCCAGGCGGTTCCGGTTCCAGTAGCTCCGTCCAAGATATTGATTTCTGAGGTTCAGATAACCGGCGGCACAGGAAAAACTAACAATGATTTTATTGAACTGTATAATCCGAATGATTCCCAAGTTAATTTAAACGGCTATCGTTTGGTAAAGCGGACCAAAACAGGAACTGTTGATTCATCAATAAAATCTTGGACATCGGATGCGTTCATTCCGGCAAAAGGATATTATCTTTGGGCGAACAGTGATTACACAGATATTTCCTCGGTTCCAGATGTGAAAACTTCGGCAACATTGGCAAATGACAATGGAATTGCCATACGATTCGGCGCAGAAGATACGGGAACAATAATTGACAGTGTCGGCTGGGGAGCGAATCAGAGCAGTCTAATTGAAACGCAGGCGTTTGGCGATGATCCGATTGCCAATCAAAGTATTTCACGGCAAACGGAAATTGATACAAATAATAATTCCGCTGATTTTATAAAATCAAAATTGACGCCGAAAAATTCCGGTATAAGCGGGGGATTTTTAACGCCTGATTTATGGAGCGTGGCGGTTATTCCCGTGAGCCATATTGTAATCAGCGAGTTTTATGCCGACCGTACCGGGGCGAATAAGGATTTTGTTGAATTATACAATCCAAACGCGACTGGAAGTCCCGATGTTGATATTTCCAAATGGTCTTTGCAGGTGTTGAGCGCCAATGCGACAAGCACTGATAAAATTTCAAAAAAGAATTTTGAAGCAAATAATAAAATCCCGGCATCGGGATTTTTCCTTGTCGGAATTGACGAATATAAGGGCGGTTCGGCGGAATCACCGCAGGCGGATATGACATGGGCGAGCGGAAGTTTGAACAGTTCCAGCGGAGCCACAATATTTTTGGTGAGCGGGACGAGCACTATTTCCGATTTTGAGGACCCGCGCATAGTCGATCAGATCGCTTACGGAAGCGGAGACGGAATAATTGTTCCCGAGATGACAACATTGGCGTTATCGGAAAGCGGAAAGAGCTGGGAACGCAAGGCGTATCAAAATAGCAGTTGTTTATCAGCGCGCGCGGGCGGCGAATTTTCAGGGAATGGCTGCGACACAGATAATAATTTTGATGATTTTGAAGCCCGGGAAGTTTCTAAACCGCAGGGCTTGGCGAATTTCATGGAACCGCGCAATGCCCCGTCTATTCCGCAGAATTTCAGCGCAAATTATGGGACTTCAACTATGAATGCGGTTTTAGGATGGGATGCGTCGCAGGATTATTTGGGCGCAACTTCAACAATTGTTTATGAATTGGATTACGCCACTTCATCTGCCGAAAATCTGGCGTCATTGGCATCAACAACAGGGGCAACAGTTTATTCTTTAAGAATAAAAGAAACGGCGGTCAGCCATTATTTTTCAATAGCCGCCAAAGATAAGGAGGGATTATCGTCATCAGTTTCTTCCGTTGATTTTACGGCCGCAAGTCCGCTGGCAAATTTATATTTCTATAAAGATACGCGCGCCACCACCAGTAAAAAATATCTGTTGGATTTTTATTACGATAATTATCCGTTTATTCCTGATGTATATAAAAACGGAGAAAATACTACCTGGAAAATCGCCGTATTTTATTTTAATAAAGAAGCGCCGGAAGAATTGGAATTGAATGCCGCCAATAATTGGCAGCCGGATAATACAAACGGAATTTTGGGAATTAA
This sequence comes from Patescibacteria group bacterium, assembly GCA_038078395.1. Taxonomy (GTDB): domain Bacteria; phylum Patescibacteriota; class Minisyncoccia; order UBA6257; family 02-FULL-45-10c; genus JBBUBH01. The sequence goes on along the minus strand of JBBUBH010000016.1, from coordinate 2,913 downwards.
ATATGAAACTTGCAGTGGCGCGACTGCCGAAAGATATTCCCTTATTCTGCCGGATGCGCCGGATGCGTGCAATAATGGCGGGGGAATTGCCAATAGCGCCCTGACTTGGACAAAACTGGAAGATAAACATTTATTGCAGGAACTTTTGAAAACATCGGATGAAATTTCTTTCAGTAGCAGCGATTATATTTCTGTTGGATTATATTCTTTTTACACCTCCGGAGCCGGTGATCAAAAATTTAAATTATCGGCCCTTGATAGGAATAAATATTATTTCCAGGACACGGCGCCGGTTCATCAGATTCCGTCGGCGCCCGCCAATCTGGAATTGTCGTATAATTCCGCCAGTTCATTGCTGAGGATGGTTTGGGATAAATCAACTGATACGGATACCGTAGACGGTATTTTGAACTATCAAATAAATTATTCCGATAACGGAGAATTGAATCCTGATAATTGGATATCAAAACCGGATGCAAATCTGGGACAGGGCGAAGCGTCGGAAATCGGAAATGGGGTATTTACAAAAATATCAGTGGAACCGGAAAAAACTTATCTCGTCGGCGCGCGTACGGTTGATGATTTTGGCAATTATTCAGAAGTTGCCACGGCAACATATAGCGTGCCGGAAGCGGTGCCGCCATACGGAATTTCCAATATCAGATGGGGAAATTTAACCAGTTCTTCAACTGTTGAATTTGCTTTTGATTCAAATCCTTATCCGTTTATGGTTGCGGATAAACCAAGCGCTATGATATTTTTTTTGAACCAGAATCCGCCGGTAAGTTATTCTTTTTCTAATAATACCGACCGCTGGAATATCGGGGCGCCGAATACCGTATTAAAATTGCAATATTCCACTTGTAATTATGGAGACGATTCTTTAATCGGCAGTTTGTTGATGCATAACGGTTCCAAGTGCCCGAACGGGTCCGGACTTAAAGCGGATGTTTCAAGAACTGACTTGGTTGCCGGCCAGACCTCGTTTATAACGCAAATCAGCGGGGTTTTGAGCGGCGGCGGAAATATCAGCCATGAATTTAATCTTGATGATTATATTACAATCGGATTTTATGAACTGGATGGAAGCGCTTTTAATGAGGTAGTTGTTTATACCAAGAAAATATATTTTCAAGAATAAAAAACCCCGATTTAATCGGGGTTTTCAAAAAAAGAAGTATTGAATTCAACGAATCTTTTCAGTTCGGCGGCGGTTTGCGCCAGTTTTTCATCAGAGGGTTCTTTCAGTGTCAATAGTTTTTGGGCAAGAAGCGGGAGCGCGGCCGCGGGGAGGGCAAGAATCGGGTATATCAGCGATAATTTTTCAATTTGCGCGCTTATGGTTACCCTGAAAAACAGATAGCTTGTAAAAATTGTGAGTTCAATGGTGATCAGCGCGATTTCTGCTTCCGGAGAAAATAAATTATTTATTGCCATAAATCCCAGCAATACATTAAAAGCCATTAAAACAGTTCCGCCTATTACTACTCCGCAATTCATAAGGGTCATGGGGCAGGATTTCAGGTTTTCTACTGTCGGTTCAAGTTCCGCTTTCAAAAGCACTATGCTTTTATGTTCGCAAGCATGCCATTGTCTGAAATCTTTAAAAAAAGATAAGAAAATTATTCCTTCAATCCAGCGGAGAGTGTAGAAAATGATTGCATAATACGCTATTGGCTGCAGAAAGATGCGTATGTATAATTCCAGATACCCCATTGGCTCTTTATGATTCAAAGCCAGTAGATTCATTGTTGTTAGCGACACTGAAATAATGACGGTGATTAAAACCGCCAAATACAATAAAATCAAATTTAAGTTTACATGTTTTTCATTAGCGGGCTTATTATATTCATTCCAGTAATTTTTAGTTGCAAGCATTAAACTAGTATTTTTTTGCTTATTGTATATTTCTAGGCAAAAACCGCCATCGTTGCTTATTCCGCTTATGGAATAAGGCGATTTTCCCACAAAACCGATAAGCGGGATCCGCATATCTTTCTCTTTTTATGGTGTAAAGAAGCTGATTTAATCCTATTTCAACGGACATTTATTGGCAAATCATTTTTTATGGGGTATTCTGAAAAATAGGACATTGAAATCGTGGGGAGCCGCTCATGAACGGATATTGGGCGGATTTTCTGCTGATTCACGTCATTCCATCGGTATTTTTAGGGATCGGAGCAACGATTTATTACTACAATCATGGCCGTGGCGATTTATTGAGGAAGTTCGCGCCAATCTTGCTGTTTTCAGTCATTTCCATATTAAAACGCTTCGGTTTTTTTAATGATAATCAATTCTGTTTCTTCCTGATTTTATTTGTTTTGGTTTCTGATTTCCTGATTTTGAATTATAGGAATATCGGAATTGCCTTGTTCGCCTGCGGCGGGATTTCCAATGCCCTTGTTTCGCTGGTGAACGGCGGAAAAATGCCGGTGCATTCTTTGGAATCTGTTTCCGGATTTTATCAGCCGATGACTGAAAGCACGATTTTCCCATTTTTATGCGATTGGATTTTAAGTCCCTTTCATAATTATCTTATGAGTTTTGGCGATATTCTTCTGATAATCGGCACTGCTATTTTTCTGGCTCAGGAATTGGCCGGATTATGGAAAAATTTCAGAAAGGATAAAAATAAATAGCCTCGACTATGTCGGGGCGTTTTTATTTCGGAAGTCCCACTTCCGAAAACTCCATAGCTTATCGGCCGGTGCCGGAAAAAATAAAAGAGCGTCCCGGTAAATGCCGGAACGCCCTATATCTGCGTTCTTTTTTCCGCTCTTTCTTCCGCCCCGTCAATTTCAATGCCTTTTTCCAAACTTTTCATAATAAGATCTTTATGCGCCCCATCTTTTGATGTTTTTAATGTTTCGCTGATAAATTCCAGGAGTTTTCCCAGATATTCTTTATCCC
>JBBUBH010000015.1:0-3940 GCA_038078395.1 Patescibacteria group bacterium | reverse complement strand
GAACCGGGAATTATTAAAAGAATTCAGATTGAAGTCGCCCAGCTTAGAAAAGTGATGGCGGGTGATAAATTGGCCGGCCGTCATGGAAATAAAGGCGTTATTTCTATGGTTCGCCCAGTGGAAGATATGCCTTATCTCGCAGACGGTACTCCGGTGGATATTGTTTTGAATCCGCTTGGTGTCGCTTCTCGTATGAATTTGGGGCAGATTTTGGAAACACATTTGGGATGGGCTGCATCCAAGCTCGGATACAGAGCCGTCACTCCGGCGCTTTCCGGCGCTAAGTGGGAACAGATTCAGGACGAACTCGAAAAAGCGGGATTGCCAAGGTCTGGAAAGGTAAAGCTTTACGACGGCAGGACGGGCCGGCCATTTCATAACGAGGTTACTGTTGGCATCATATATATGATGAAGCTCAACCACTTGGTTGAAGATAAAATCCATATGCGTTCAATCGGCCCTTATTCTCTCATTACCCAACAGCCATTGGGTGGTAAGGCGCAATTCGGCGGACAGCGTTTCGGTGAAATGGAAGTCTGGGCGCTTGAAGGTTATGGCGTTGCGCATATTCTGCAGGAAATGCTGACTATTAAATCAGACGATGTGCTCGGCCGTTCATCTGCTTATGAAGCGATTATCCGCGGCGGAGACATAAAGAGCCCGAATATTCCGGCCTCATTTAATGTTTTGGTTAATGAATTAAAGGCTCTAAGTTTGAATGTTGAGCTTATCAGGGATGATGATGGGGTCGAAAGGAAATCGGGAAGAAATAATAACTAAATGCGCGAACCCCGCAAAAACGGGGCAAGTAAAAAAATGGATAATTTAAAAGCTATAAAATTAAGAGTTGCCTCGCCCGAAGATATATTGAATTGGTCATTCGGCGAAGTTATAAAACCGGAAACGATTAATTACCGCACTCAGCGACCGGAAAAGGATGGGCTTTTTTCGGAAAGGATTTTTGGTCCGACAAAAGATTGGGAATGTTATTGTGGAAAGTATAAAAGAATCCGTTATAAGGGAATTGTCTGCGATCGTTGTGGTGTTGAAGTGACCCGTTCGGTTGTTCGTCGTGAAAGAATGGGCCATATAAAACTCGCTACTCCGGTTGCGCATATTTGGTTTTTAAGAGGCGTGCCGTCAAAGCTAAGTTTGTTTTTAGATCTTCCTCTGCCAAAGATTGAGCAGGTTGTTTATTATATTTCGTATATTATTACTTCTGTTAATGAGGAAAATTATAATAGAGTTTTAAAAGATCTTGAAAGAGAATTTGAAACAAGGAAAAAAACCGCGCGAAAAGAAGGCGTTAAAACCGCCGAACTCCGTTCCGGTTTATCGGATAGCAGAAAAGACGTTCAATCGCTGAAAGTCGGGACAATCCTGACTCAGGATGAATATCATCGCTTGGCAAGGAAATTCGGCGATGTCTTCGAAGCGGGCACCGGCGCTGATGCCATTAAAAAAATATTTGAAGGAATGGATCTCGGCAAGCTGGTGAAAACCGTTGCCAAAGATTTGGAAGAAAGCAGGGAGACCATTCAAGAAAAAAGAATTTTGAAAAGATTGAAGCTTGTAAAGTCAATGGCAAAAGAGCATATGAGGCCTGAATGGATGATTATGACCGTGCTTCCGGTATTGCCGCCGGACTTGCGTCCGATGGTGGCCCTTGATGGCGGCCGTTATGCGACCTCCGATTTGAATGATTTATACCGCCGGGTGATAAACAGGAATAACCGCTTGAAAAAGCTTTTGGAATTGAACGCTCCGGACGTTATCGTCGTCAATGAAAAAAGGATGCTCCAGGAATCCGTTGACGCTTTATTTGATAATTCCGCCCGGCTGGGAAATCAGCAGGTTTCCAGCCAGCGCCGGCCGCTCCGTTCTCTTGCGGACATGTTAAAGGGAAAACAGGGCCGGTTCAGGCAGAATTTGCTTGGAAAACGGGTGGATTATTCCGGCCGTTCGGTTATTGTTATCGGACCGGAATTGAAATTGCATGAATGTGGGCTTCCGAAAAAAATGGCGCTCGAACTTTTCAAGCCGTTTGTGATCAGCAAGATCATTGAACGCAGTCTGGCGCATAATATCCGCAATGCCAACCGTTTGATTGAGCAGGCTCCGCCGGAAGTTTGGGCGATTCTTGAAGAAGTCATCGCGGACAGGAAAGTTCTGTTGAACCGCGCTCCGACCCTTCACCGGCTCGGCGTTCAGGCATTCAAACCGATTCTGATTGAGGATCTGGCGATCCGCATTCCTCCAATGGTTTGCACCGCTTTTAACGCCGACTTTGACGGCGACCAGATGGCCGTTCATTTGCCGTTGTCTGCTGAAGCTCAAAAAGAGGCTTCGGAAATAATGCTTTCCAGCCATAATCTCCTTAAGCCGGCGACCGGTGATCCAATTGTCCATCCGACACAGGATATGATTTTGGGAATTTATTATGCGACTAAAATCAATGAAACAGCGCTCGGAGCGGGAAAAATATTCAGCAGTCCGGAAGAGGCTACCGTGGCTTATGAAAATGGCATTATCGCCGTCAATGCTCCGGTAAGCGTTGAAATCAAGGGTCAGCGCATAGAAACTTCTTTTGGAAGAATTTTATTCAATAGCATTCTTCCTGAGGAATTTGAGTTTTTCAATAAGATTTTCCGCAAGAGAGACGTAGTGAATCTTGTCGGTGACATCATTCATTTCTTCGGCAATGAAAAATCCGCTCAGTATCTTGATGCGATGAAAAAACTCGGTTTCGAATATGCGACCCGTTCGGGAATTACTTGGTCCATGAACGATCTGATAACTCCGCCGGAAAAAATAGAAATTCTTAAAAATGGAGATAAAGAAGTTGAAATAATCCGCAAGCAATATGAAGATGGTCTTCTCACTGAACCGGAAAGGAGAACCCGCGTGCTGAGCGTTTGGAGTAAGGCTAAAGAAGCTATCGCCAAATTGATTCCGCAATCGCTCTCGCTCCATAATCCTATTTATTCAATTATTGATTCCGGTTCCAGGGGTTCATGGGCGCAGCCGATTCAGATGATCGGCATGAAAGGCCTCGTGGCTAATCCGAAAAATGAAACAATTGAATTGCCGGTTAAAGCGTCTTTAAAAGAAGGATTAAGCGTGCTGGAATTCTTTATTTCAACTCATGGAGCTAGAAAGGGTACGACAGATACAGCCCTTAAAACCGCTTCTGCCGGTTATCTTACCCGCCGTCTTGTTGATGTTTCCCAGGATTTAGTCATTCTTGAAGATAATTGCAAGACAAAAGAAGGTATTGATATTCTGCGTTCGGAGGGAGTTGAATTCGGACTTAAATTCAGCGATCAGCTGTTTTCCAGAACAGTTTTAGAAGATGTGAAGATAGATAAAAAAGTAGTTGTTGAAGCGGGGGGGATAGTTGATAAGAAAACAGCCGCTTTGATTCAGGAGTCGGATATAGCTTCCATTAAAGTCCGTTCTCCGCTGACTTGCAAAACGCTTTACGGCATTTGTTCTAAATGCTACGGCTATGATCTTGGGAATAATCAGCCGATAAAGAACGGAGTTGCAGTTGGCATTATAGCCGCCCAATCAATCGGCGAACCGGGCACTCAGCTTACAATGAGGACTTTTCATACCGGCGGAGCCGCGGGAGCCGATATTACTCACGGTTTGCCCCGTGTGGAAGAATTATTTGAATGTCGTCCGCCGAAGGGCCGCGCGTTTTTAGCCGAAGATGATGGAATTGTTGACGCTCTTGAAGAAAAGGGATTGGTCAGGGCTTTACGGATTAAATCAGTTGATAAGAGTAAGAAAGAAAAAATTTATGAATATCTTATTCCGCGCAATACCGAGATATTTGTTAAAATCGGCGATACAGTCAAGAAGGGAGACCAGCTTTCCGAGGGCGCGCTTGATCTTAAAGATTTGTTCCTGCTTAGGGGAAGCGATGCGGTGGAAA
>JBBUBH010000014.1:12261-13903 GCA_038078395.1 Patescibacteria group bacterium | reverse complement strand
GATAAGCACGCTTGACGATTCCGCAAAACGCGCAACATATAATTTTTTAAAAAGATCTCCAACAACCGGAATGCGCACGCGGATCTCATCGAAAACAATGCGCCCCTCCGGCGTCCGGAAATAATCCACGACGACAAAAATAAAAACCAATAAAACAACCAAAAGCATCACCCACCAATCTTGAATAAAAGTTCCGGCCCCGAGCAATATCCTTGTCATCAATGGCAATTGAACATTAGCTTCGGTAAAAATCGGCTGAAGCTGAGGAAAAACGAATCCGATCATAATTCCAGAAACAACCGCAAAAAGAACAATGACAACAACAGGATAAATAAGCGCATTGCGGACGCGCGACATAAGACCGGTCTCCTTTTCCAAATAATCCGCCATAAAAGACATCACTTCTTCCAAACGGCCGGTAACTTCTGCGGAACGAACCATGCTCACATAAAAAGAAGAAAAAATATTGGAATGCCGTTCCATCGCCTGAGAAAGCGATAATCCCGAATCAATATCGGCGGAAATTTCCGATATCGCTTCTTTTAAAATCGGCCCTCTCGTCTGTTTATAAATATTTTTCAAGGCATCGCTCAGAGAAATCTGCGCATCAAGCAAAGTCGCGAATTGGCGGGTAAAAATCATAACATCGGCGGATTTTACTCGGTTTACAAGGTCTAAAAAACGATTATACCACTTTGGGGTCTCCGCAATTTCCAGTCCGATAATAAAAAGCTCATGGCCGACAAGAATATTAAAAGCCGCCTCTCTGTTCACCGCCTCTATAAAGCCGGTTTGAAGACCTCCTTGTTTTGTTCTTGCGGTGTATCTGAACTTCATAATAATTTAAAATGCAAATATCAAAATTTAAAATGACAATTTAAAATGTTAAAATAATTTATTTTTTTTAATTTATTTCGCTGAAAGCGAATGCCTTAATTTTGCATTTTGATTTTTAAATTTTACATTTGGCTTCTTTCTAAAAGTATCCTCAATTCCCCCGGATTAAGCGAGTAAAGTTCGGCATTCTCCAAAGAAATTTCTTTTTTCCTGACTAAATTGGAAAGAGAACGGTTAAGGGACATCATTCCTTCCTGCATTCCGGTTTCAATAACCAAATCAATCTGGAAAACTTTCCTTTCCCTGATTAGATTCCTGATTGCCGAATTGACCAGCATGATTTCGCACGCGGGAGCGCGCCCGCCTTCTATTCTCGGCACAAGCCTTTCTGAAATAATTCCGACCAGCGTGGAAGCAAGCTGGGAAATAACCTGCGATTGCTGGTCAGCGGGAAAACTGTCAATAATGCGGTCAATTGTCTGCGAAGCGGAATTCGTATGCAAAGTTGAAAATACCAAATGCCCCGTCTCGGCGGCTGTCATCGCGGTGCCGATTGATTCCCGGTCGCGCATTTCACCGATCATAAGCACATCCGGATCCTGCCGGAGCAATGTGCGAAGTCCGTCATGAAAACTTATGGTATCAGACCCGACTTCCCGCTGAGAAATAATGCTGCGATCCTGGACAAAAATATATTCTATCGGATCTTCAATCGTAATAATGTGATCGGTGCGCTGATGATTTATTTCGTCAAGAACCGCCGCAAGCGTTGTTGATTTTCCATGACCGGCGGGCCCGACAACCA
>JBBUBH010000014.1:0-12161 GCA_038078395.1 Patescibacteria group bacterium | reverse complement strand
TTTAATTTTTCTTTTCCAAAATTTATTTCTGCCATATCTTTATTATAAATTTAAAATGTAAATATCAAAATGAAAAATGACAATGTAAAATTATAAAATTTTTAAAATATTAAATTATTATTTTTAATTTTTATTTCTAAAATAAATTGCGCATAAAATAAAACTAATTGCAACTAACATAGCAACTATTATTCTAGATGTATTAGCCACACAAACGATTAATTGTCCATCTGCATTACACAAATCAGGAAGCACAAAAAGCGCCTGACCGAAAAATAAAATAATTAAAATTCCCAAACCAAGAAAAGATTTTGATATTTTATCCATTTTTAATTTTGAATTGTCATTTTAATTTTTGATTTTTGAATTTTGCATTATTTAAGATTCGGAAGTTTCGCGCAAAACTTCTTCAATGCTTACGAGACCGTCCAACGCTTTCAAAATTCCGTCCTGACGGAGAGTTATCATGCCCTGCCGCTTCGCCTCTTCAATAATTTTCAATTCCGTCGGCCCGGAATTTATAATCACCTGAAGTTCCGGAGTCATTTTTAAAGCTTCAAATATCGCAAGACGGCCGTTAACACCGCGATTCCGGCACTCAGAACATCCCTCCGAATGGTATATTTTAATGTCTCTCGGCTTGGTTTTTGCGCCAACCGGCATTTTTTCCAATTCTTTTTTTATAATATCCGCAATCTTGCCGGTCGGAATTTCCGATTTTTTGCATTTATCGCAAAGCCGCGATACCAGCCGCTGCGCCATCATTAAATTTAAAGAAGAAGGAAGCAGAAAACTGTCCACCTTCATATCTATAAGCCTGGGTATTACTCCGGTCGCATTATTGGTATGGAGCGTTGATAAGACCACGTGACCAGTAAGGGCGGCATGGATGGCAAGCTGGGCGGTTTCCGTATCGCGGATTTCACCAACCATAATAACATCCGGATCCTGACGGAGAATCTGCCTGAGGCCGGAGGCAAAATCATAACCAATCTCAGGATGAACCTGCGACTGATTGACTCCGTCAATAGAATATTCAACCGGATCTTCCAAACTGACTATATTCGCGAGATCATTGTTCAGCCGCTGAAGCAGCGCATAAAGAGTGGTGGTTTTTCCAGAACTTGTCGGACCGGTAATTAAAATCATTCCGTATGGTTTTTCCACCGCTTCTTTCACCAGGTCAGCGTTATAACCGATTAATCCAAGATCTTCCAATCTTTTCAGTCCGATAGTCGGATCAAGAACACGGATAGCGACTTTTTCTCCGACCGGCGTCGGAAAAGTGGCAACACGGAAATCAATATCTCTACCGAAAACAACGCTCCGGAAACGCCCGTCCTGCGGCATTCTTGTCTCATCTAATTTAAGATTAGCTAAAACTTTAACGCGGGAAACTATTGGTTGCTGCAATTCCATTGGCATCCTGCTCATCTCCTGCAATTGGCCGTCAACCCTGAACCGGATGCGCAAATTCTGACGCTGCGGTTCAATGTGTATGTCCGATGCGCCAAGATTTACGGCTTCTTTCAAAGTTGACGCCACTAATTTTATAATCGGCGCTTCTTCAGCAACTGAAACCCCTGCTTCAAGCTGAATAAATTGCTGAGCGGAACTGCCGCCTTTTCCCGGCCGGATATTCAAAGTGCGGATAGCCGCTTCAACCTCATCTTTATACGGCGAATATTTCCTGGTCACCAAATCAAAATCACCGGGAGTTATAAGATAAACTCCAAGATTAATTTTTTGCTGTTTGGCGACGAAACGGAGCGCATCCTGCGCCTGAGAATCATCAGGATGAACCATTCCGACAACAAGCAGATCTTTTGATTTTGAAATAGGAATTACTTTATAGGTGCGCGCAACTTCTTCAGGAATATTGGCAAGCAATTCTTTTGTTATTTCAGCGACATCAAGTTTTTTATAAGGAACTTTTAAAAACGCGCTTTTTATCTGCGCAACTTTTTCTTCCGCGACAATATGCCTGTCATATATCAGATCTTCAACGGTTTTTTCCGTCAAAGAAGAATCCGCCAGAAGTTTTCTGGAATTTTCTTCCGAAAGAAGTCCCGCCTTGATTAAATTTTCTAAAAGTTGTTTGTCGTCCATAATAAAAATTTAAAATGTAAAAATCAAAGTTTAAAATTAAGGAGTCCCGCAAAGCGGGACGATATCATAAATTTTGCATTTTGATTTTTGAATTTTGCATTAAAATTTAATAAATGGATTTACCCTTCCAATTTGTCCGACTGTCGCTTGTCCGGTATATCTTCGGAGAGCGCGGAATTTTTCATCATTAACAACATTTTCCGGGCTAAATTCAATAGTGGAAAGTTCCGAAGTGGAGTTTACCGATGCGGGAGCAATAATCTCAATGCCTGGAACCGGCGCAAAAAATAAAAAATAAATTACGCCGCTGATAACCAGAATAATAGCGGCAACAATCGCAAGCATTTTCCAATTAAACGATTTATTTTCTTCCACTAAAATAGGCATTTTTTTATTTTTATTTAGAAACTTGATAATAAGTATCGACATCCATCGTATACGTAAAAATATCTTGATTCGGTTTTCCGGCCCCTTCAATCTTCAAAGTTTTAACATCCATAATGCGGACATTTTTTTCCATATCGCCCAAAAATGATTTGAATGCCTGGTAAGAGCCGAATAATTTCAAATTCAAGCGCAATGTCCCGATTCCTTTTGCGGAAGAGAGTGGCGCCGTTGACGGCTTTACTGGAAGATAATTAATTCCGACTGATTGGATGGCAATTCCATCCAGCTGGGCAATCGCATTCAGCTGGGACATGACGGAAGAAACCGATTCCTGGCTCGGCAAGGCAAGCGAAAGCTGTTCATCCAGTTTTGCGCTTCCCTGATATTCAGCCATCAGATCCTGAACTTTAATAATCGCTTTTTGTTCTTGGTCATATAAATTTGAATTTGAATAAAGAATTCCCCGGAGCTCCTGAATGCTTGAATACGCCGGTCTGATAAGCGACGCGTATATCGCAATTGCCGCCACAAACAGCAACATTGATAAAATTATGCTTAACGCTCTTTTTGTTGAAGCTTTCATTTTATTAAAGTGTCTTTTAATATCAAAGTCGCTTTAAAGCGCACCACGCCTTCTTCAGCGCGCGATTGATCCAAAATATAACGTTCAACTTCTTTTAATTGGGAAAAAGATTCCAGTTGTTCGCCAAGAACCCCGTAATTTTCAGCCACACCATCCACCTGAAGTTCCCGCGCGGAAACTTTGAGGCTCGCCCCGCTGTAAAAAACTTTTTGATTTGTTATTTTTTCAAGCTGCGGAAAAATCTTTGAAGAAAAAACATGGCTGTCCAAAATATTTTTCAAATTATCAAGCTTTGAATAAAATCCGATAAATTTATCCCGGTCTTCATTGGAAACCGTCTGCGCCAAATTTTGTATTTCCGCTTCTTTTTGCTGTATGCGTGAATTCAAATACGGCTCATAACCGACAACCAAGCCGAGATAAATCAGCAATGCGGTCAAAAAAACAACAAAAGACGCCGAAAACAGGCGCCATGGCCACCCCACAGGCAATTTCTCCGGCTCAAATTGATTTAAAGGATTTTGCGCGAACTGTTGAGGCATACTTTATTATTTAATTTAAAATTTAAAAATAAAAATTTAAAATTAATGAGTGAAAATTTTATAAAATTTTCACGATATCAATAATTTTTCATTTTGATATTTACATTTTGCATTTTTATTACTTAAACGGCCTTAATCCTAATCCAATTGCAACCGTAAATTCGGAAGCAAGATCGTTCACAATCGGCTCAAGGTCGGACGGATAACTGAGCTGTGAAAAAGGGTTAGCTTTCGTAACCGGCAACCCGAACTGTTCCTGAAAATATTGGACAATCCCCAATAAATTCGCTCCGCCCCCGGTCAAAATAATCCTCTCTATCTTTTCATTATACCCTATTTCGTAATTGCTCTTAACCCGCCTCGCTTCACTTATTATAACATCTAATATGGGAAACATGAGAGTGGATAATTCATACTCCCCGCCGGTGCCCTTTAAACCGCGGAGTTTCTTCAGATCTTCGGCCCGCCGAACCCGGATATTCAGACCGGAAGCTATGGTCTGCGTAAGCGACGCTCCGGCAAAATCCGTCTGGCCGGTAAACTTCAAAAAACCGCTTTTTGCAACCGCTATCGTCGTTGATCTTGAACCAATATCCACAATCAGGGTAGTTTTATCACTATCGCCGGTAAGAACTCTGGAGCTGGCAAAACCTTCCAGCTCAATAGCCACGAGATTCAATCCGGCATTCCTGAAAATATTTTTATATTTCTGAATGTGCTCATTCGGAACGGAAACAAGCAGAACCTGCTGAATAACCGCCCCGTTTTCAAGTTTTTTTTCTCCAACCTTAACCCAGTCAATCGTAACGCTTGAAATAGGAAGAGGAATATATTGTTTCGCCTGGAATTTCATCGCCTTGCCAGTGTCTTCGGCGGACATTTCCGGAACTTCAATAAGCGTTGAAAATGCCGAAAAAGTCGGCAACGATACGACAACTTCATCCGATTTCACGTTGCTGTTTTTTACAATAATTTTTATAAGCTCGCTTGTTTCCGCATCAAGCATCTTCAATGAACTTGTCTGAATCGCGTTATTCAAACGTTCCAAGTGCCCGTAGGTTTCCAAAAAACCATAACTCAAAAGTTTCGGAAGACCCTGTGTTTTCGCCAGCTCCACAAGCTTTATTGACGTGGTGCCGATATCAACGCCCAAATAAGATTTGGTGGGAAAAAGTTTTCTTAATAAATTAAATGACATAAATTGATAATTGGTAATTGGTAATTGGTAAATTGAAATTTTTAATTACTATTTACTATTTACTAATCTCTCTTTATTATAACAGACCGGGAAGTAGAAATGCGACTAATCTGCTTGTAAAATTATGGCTTTTATTAAACAATGCATATTATGGCAAACAATATTTTATCAAAAACCTTTTGCCGCTTAAAGCGGCCAGTCGCATTTTCACTTCCCGGCAGGCATGTTTAATCTTAATAAATTAAAAGAGTTGATATCCGACATTCTATTTCCCCCTCTTTGCCTTATCTGCAAAACCAATCTCGGCGCAACGGAGAAGGAAAAAGGAATTTGCGGCAATTGTTTGTCAAAAATAACCGTCCACTCCTCTCTTTTCTGCGGAATTTGCCGCGCCCGGCTTCCGGAAAACAAAAAAACTTGCCATAAAAAATCGCTTTTTATTCTCGGGTCCGCAACAAATTATGACGAAAATATAAAAATCTTAATCCACCAGTTTAAATACAAATATTGGACCCGCCTTAAAAATGTTTTTGAACTCATCCTAAAAATTTATATCGAAAATCTGCAACCGGAAAAAACATTGAAAAAATTTCTGAATAATTGCCTTATTGTTCCGGTGCCATTGCATAAAGACAGGGAAAAAGAACGCGGATTCAACCAGGCGGAAATCCTGGGCGGAATAATTTCGCGGATACTATCCATTCCGATAGAAAATAGAATAATAGCCAGAATCAAGGCGACCCAAACGCAGGCAAAACTGAAAAATTGGGAACAAAGGAAAGAAAATCTTAGGGGATCGTTTGAAATAAAAAATTCCCCGGACGGGCAGGCGGAAAAAATAAAAGGCGCCAATATTATTTTGGTTGACGATGTTTATACTTCCGGCGCAACAATCAACGAAGCCGCCAAAACCCTCCGCAATGCCGGCGCAAAACAAATAATCGCTTTTGTCATAGCAAAAACAAAATAAAAACGCTCCGATTTGCATCGGAACGTAACTTTTTTTATTCTATCTCCATTTCATTATAAATTCCTGTGCTGTCTTTACCGGAAGGCAAAATTTCTCTCTTCTTCATAAAAACAGAACTATTCTCATCTCGCTTGATCCGCCAGCGTTTTTGGCCGACGCTGTAATCAATCATGACGGGCTTGTCTTCAATGAATTTATTCTGTCCAGGCAAGACTTGAATTATCTCCTGAGTGCCATTTTCAAATCCCAAAGAAACTTTCTTGGTATTTTCCTGATGAAGCACTCTGGCCTCAACCAAATTACGTCTGCCATAAGGAGGCTTGGACCGGTAATATTCCACAACCCCTCCAATGGAAGGCTCAGTGGTTCCGCCGAATGTCCACTCCTTTTTAACGTACTTTATCTGATAATAAAGATCTTCTTCTTTGGGCGGAACTTTGGCAAAAACCAACTTGATATTATAGTTGGACTGCTGGGGATTCTTATATTCTATAGGAACCGTCCAGCCGTTTTTATCCTTGGCAATTTCCCAGTATTCTTTCGGGCCTTCGCCAACGCGGGCGATTTCCACGAAAACCGGATTTTGCTTCGGAGGAGTGCGGTTCTTTTTCTTTTCCGTATAAACCAATGCCATCAAAGCATCGTTTTTAAGAAGTGATTTTGCGTCAATCTGACCAGTTGTCGGTTCAATCAGATCCGGTATGCCATGGCCGCTTTCGCCCTTCTTATCAACATCAATAATCATTACTCCCTTATTCCGGTCATTAAACATAAAAATACGAACTGCCGGCCAAATCTCCGGCTTGCTTTCAGACGGAATACGGTACATTTCAATGTAATCCGCATTGTTATTGTCAGGCTTTTCATTATCAAGAATCTTATAACTCTTCACTTGTAAATCAACCGCTTTAAGCTTCCACACAAAATCATTTTCGTCTTCCCTATTAGCAGGATTTTGTTCCTTGCGGTCAAATTGTCTTTTTAAAGAAGCACGGGCTTCCTCAATCAATTTTAAAGTTCCATCCTTTTTTGCTGATTCAATCGCATTAAGGCTGAAATGATCATTTTTAGTGAGATCATTTTCAAAGAATATTTTCCTGTCGTCATAGCCGAAAACCCTTTCCCTTATTTTTTCATTTCTGGGAATTTCTCCAATCAGAGAATTAAATTGGTCCTGTAACTCCGCCAAACGCACTCTGGCGCGGATAGCTTCCAGCGCCTTTTCTTTATGTTCCAACTGCGGTCGCAGTCCCCAAGCATCAACATAACGATAATTTCCTTCATCGGTATAGCTCAAAATGGAATCCATATCTTCCAACAAGGAATCCAATTTTTCGCGCACCCTGGTCTTGCTCAGACGCCAATATGCAATTTTTACAGTCCCGGAACTTTCTTCGGTAAAAAGCGGACGGAAACTATAACCATAACTGGCAAGCTGCTGCTTCTTATTAAATCCCTTATCTTGAGCGTCCTTCAAATACGTATCCCGATAAGTCGGAGCGCAGGCGCTGAAACAAATTGCGGTTGAAACAATCAGAAAAATCTTGATCTTCATGTTAGCGCCCTCCCCTAGTTTTAAGAACTCTAAGAAGCTAGGCAAGACCATCCGGTCCCGCCCGCTTAGCGCTCTTTATCAATTCTTTAAGTTCATCCGGCCTTTGCGAATAATATTCACGGATATTTTTCTGTTCCGCTTTAGTGAAGATATTTTCAAATTGGGCGAGAAACATCTTGGGAATTTTATTTACTTCGGGAATTTCTCCCTTGGCTTCCGCTTCTCCGCTGATTTTATAGGCCTTCTCCGCCATTCCTTGGATCTCATCTTCATGAAGCTGGATGAATTTCATAGTTTCATCGCGGCTTCCAAGAATCGTCGGATCGTAATAAATCGCCATCATCACTCTGAAAACCGAACTGCTGTCGCCAAGCTTGTCGTTAAATGCCGACCACCAAATCGGATTGGAATAATATTCCGCAATAATCTTTTTGCAGAATTTGCGAAGTTCTTGTTTGACCAATTCAACTTTCCGGAAATGCTCATTATATTTTTCTTCATTCAAGACAATGTTTCCCGCCAGATCATACTTGATGATTTCCTTCCGGATCTGGTCAAAATCAATGCCAAAGAAAATATAAGCAAGTTCCCTTAAATTTTCCGCATAACCATGATTGGAAAAATCAGTTTTATTTCCTTCTTCCAGCATTTCTGGAATGCTCGCCATCAGTTCCGCGTCAAAAGCTTGCGATAAAATAACGAAAACGAATTGGAAATGGCTGTTATTATGAATCATCTCATGCGGAAGCACATTCGGCTTACTGGTAAGATAATCTCTGACTCGCGCCAGTGGATTATAATAAATAATCCCGGAATTGAGCCAACAGACGCCGAGAATTCCCGGCAATTCGGTATTATATCCGAAATGCAATTCCTTAGGAACGAAATCGGATTTTTTTACCGTATCAGGAAGCGAATTGATTTCCCTGACTGTGACTCCGGAAACCGGATCCACATCGTCCAGGTGTTTCACTAACTCTTCTTTTGTGATGCCAAAACTTTTCGCTCTGGCTTCATAAGCAAGGTCTGCTAAATCCTTATAATATTGGTAATTATAATCTGCCGACTCTTCGGCAACTTGAATCAGGTCCTTTTTCACCACATCCAGCTGATGCTGGGTAATGATAATTTGCTTATCGAGCATAGTAACTCTGATTCGGCCATCGCTAAGACGGACAAAATGATCAAGCACCAGCTTCATTTTAACTGTTTCATTACCTGAAGAAGTGCTTTCAATATCAGTTATAACAGCAATGCTGTCGCTGCCGGGAATAAGACGGCGGCTGTCGCCCCTCATCACCTGAGCCTGGTATTGCATAGCAGCCCGATAACGCATGAATTCCTGAAGCTGTTTTACCGGTTCAACCGTTTGAATAACGCCTTCAGGGAAATAAAACGGCAATTCTTTTTTAGATGCGCCGGCTTCCGCTTCAACGGTAAAAGCAATTAAAAGCAGGATAACAGCAATTAGAGACTTTCTAAGTTTTCTCATTCCTTATTCTTTTTTCAAAGTAAATGCCTCTATAAGATTATTCTTAAATAAACCCCCTGTCAATTTTTTAAAATCGCATTGCAAAATTTTTATTTTTTGATTAAAATCTATTTATTGGGCCGTTAGCATAGTGGCAGTGTACCCGGTTTGCATCCGGGGTGCGCGAGTTCGATTCTCGCACGGTCCACTATTTTAAAAAAGCCCCGCAATGCGGGGCTAAAATCAAATACTAATCGTTAAATTCTCGGTTTCCCTTCTTCTTTTCCGGCATTCGTTCTCCAAATGAATTTTCCTGATTTCCAATATTCTTCAAGATCTCTCGCCCCGACATAACTCATGGACGAACGGAGCCCGCCAAGCAAACCCTCAATCACGGAATGGACCGAACCGGCGTAAGGAATGACTCCCGACTCGCCTTCCGGATTCCGCACTTCATCCAAACTTCCCGACTTTATCCTGTCCAACTGATGTTCCAGTGAAGCCGAACCGCGATAATGCTTCCATAATTGATTTCCTTTTCTGAAAGTAATTCCCGGCGATTCTTCGGTGCCGGCAAACAAACTTCCGATCATCACCGCATCCGCTCCGGCAACAAGCGCCTTTGAAAGGCACGCGCCATTCCTGATTCCGCCGTCGGCAATCGCATAAATTCCCAATTCCTTCGCTATCGCAACGCAAGTGGCAATCGCGTAAAGCTGGGGCAATCCGACTCCGGTTTCTTCCTGAGTTTTGCAAGCGGCTCCGGGCCCGATCCCGATTTTCACGCAATCCGCTCCGGCTTCAGCCAAAAATTCAACTTCTTCCGGCGTATCTATATTTCCAACAACTAAAATCGCATCTTTAAATTTCACTTTTATATTTTTTACCGCTTCGCCAACCCGCGTGGAACCCGCGCGCGCAGTATCCAAAAGCAAAACATCGGCTCCGGCCGCAAGAAGTTTTTCCGCTTCTTTCATATAATCCGCATTCAGCCGCAATGCCGCGCCGACAACCAACCGTCCCTTTTTATCCCTGACAGCATTCGGAAATTCTTTTTCTTTCAGAATACCTTTAGCGCTTATTAACGCCACCAATCTGCCGTCATGGTCTATAATCGGCAATTTTTCAATCTTATATTTTTCCATAAGATTCTCGGCTTCTTTGCGGGAAATAGTGACGTGCGCCGTGATAAGCGGCATTTTAGTCATCACTTTTTCCACCGGCAATGAATCATCGTCTTTAAAACGGTAATCGCGGGAAGTAATGATGCCATAAAGATAGTTGTGGTCATCAGTGAGTAAAATGCTGGAAATGCCGTATTTTTTCATTACTTCTTTTGTTTTTCCGAGAGTTTCCCAATGCCCTATGCAAACCGGCCTCTCAATTAAGGCATTATCCGCCCTTTTAACTTCCATAACCTGCCTGATTCTTTCTTCCAGCGGAAAAAATTGGTGAATGAATCCCAGTCCGCCGAGCCGCGCTAAAGCAATCGCCATCCGCGCGTCGGTAACCGTGTCCATATTCGCCGAAACAATGGGAATGTTCAGAAAAAAATTCCTGGCAAGCCGCGTCCGCAGATTTTTAATGTCCGACCGGCTGTTGATATCGGAAATATTATTGATTATCTGGACATCATCAAAAGACAGCGCCGGCCGCAAAGGCAATCCTTTCAATTTCAGATAGCTTCTCATAAGAGCGGCTATGCTTTTATTTTTCATTCCTCGCCTCCGATTAGTAAATCAAAAAACTGCATTTATCATATACGATTTCCCAGAAAAAAACAAATTTCTAATTTTGGCGGAAGGTGGAGGATTCGAACCTCCGAGAGGCTTTCGCCCCAACCGCATTTCGAATGCGGCGCAATAGACCACTATGCGAACCTTCCATTTAATCACTCACCAATATTTTATCAATTTAACAAAAAATCCGGCTCCTCACAAGCCAGATTTTTTATTTCTAATATTCGAATATCTAAAAAAATAATTTAAGAAAGATGTTTGGAAACCAATTTGGTCATTTCAAACATATCAACAACCGCCTTTCCTCCAAAAACTTTTTTTAAATTTGCGTCAGCAACGATATTGCGCTTATGCTTTGGATCTTGAAGATTATTCTTCTTTATATATACCCAAAGTTTTTTCACCACTTCGCTGCGAGGCAACGGACCCTTTCCAACTACTGCGGCCAAATCGGAACTCACAGTCAATGGCTTCATAAACGCGGAATTAACTTTTGCCATAATAATTTTTATTAATTAAATTAAAACGACCTTTATTAAAATATAATTACACTAAAAATAAGTATAACATACCTGCAATCTGTAATAAACAATTACAATATGCAAAACCCGTCCCGCTAAGCGGGACGGGTTTTATTTCAAATATTTTTTATTTCTTAGAAGGCAAAATTTTATACATCTTGCATCCGCAATCCGCACAAATCCCCGTCATAGCCCTTCCAACTTTTCCTCCCTTCTTTTTCATTTCCACTTCTTTTTCATCCTTCATTGGCTTATTCATTTTACATCTCATACATCGCGCTTCCATATTTTTATTAAAATAAATTCTCAATTAAACGATGGCTGATTGCGACCTTAAAAACAACAATCACCCGTATAGGGTAATTATATATCACATATCACGCATATTAAAGGGCTGGCAAACTTCCGACCCCAAATTTGGAAAAGCCACAAATTCACCATTAGGCCTATGCTGTGCTAATGAATCAAAAATAAAAAATATAATTAATATTCATCGCAACTCGATAAACCGAATTTATTTTTCTGAAAAATGAATTAATACCGTTCCGTCCTCACAACAGCGCAGTAAAAATCATCATCCCCATAAAATAAAAACCCTTTGATAGGCACGATACAAAATTTATTTCAGCACCATTTCAAAACGCTAAAATTTAGTATACCAGATAACCGTAACCGACAAAAACATACAACTGTGGAAAACTAGTCGCTCGCAATTTACTTGCTTACCGGCACCGGCGTCAGTCGCCTCCTGCGGGCGACTGCGCCTACGCCTCACCCCGACGGCTCCGATAAAATCGGAGACCAGGCCCGTCGGGGCTCCGTAGTTGCCGGACAGCAAATAAATTACTCGTTATTTTTAAAAATTGATAATTTGCAGTTTCCATACAAAAGATGGTCCTCGCTTTCTAAAGAAAAATTAATTTTCCGACTGTATTTATAATTTCCGCACAAAAAAACAATCCTCGCTCTTTTTGGAAATTTATTTCATTAAATAACAACAATAGTGAGCTTTTTATCTGCTGTGCGGCAACTAAATTACTCCCTATTTTTGCCGATCCGATGAGTTGTTGTAGAGAAACTCCGCAG
>JBBUBH010000013.1:0-13505 GCA_038078395.1 Patescibacteria group bacterium | reverse complement strand
CCGGCGGGAATGCGATTTCCAGAATGTATAAGGATTTTATAAAGGATGTTGATTTCATTGCCATAAATACCGATACGCAGGATTTGGAGCTTTGCAATGCGGATATTAAAATTCATATCGGAAAGAATCTGACCAAGGGCCTGGGAACGGGAATGAATCCCGATCTCGGCAGGCAGGCGGCGGAAGAAAACCGCGCTGAAATTGTAGAAGTTCTTAAGGGCGCTGATTTGGTTTTTATTACCGCCGGTTTCGGCGGAGGAACTGGCAGCGGCGCCGGTCCGGTAGTGGCTGAAGCCGCCAAGGAATTGGGAGCGCTTACCGTTGCGGTTGTGACAAAACCGTTTTCTTTTGAAGGCGCTCAGCGTTCAAGGATTGCCCAAGAAAGTTTAGTTAAATTAAAAGACAAGGTGGACACTATGATTGTTATTCCGAATGACCGGATTTTTGCCATTATTGAAAAAGACACCACTCTGATAAAAGCTTTTGAAGCGGTTGATAATATTTTAAGGTCAGCTGTGCAAGGCATTGCTGAGCTTATTGCTATGCCGGGAATAATCAATGTAGATTTTTCCGATGTTAAAACAATTATGCAGAATGCCGGAACGGCTCTTGTCGGCATAGGCATTGGTTCCGGACAAGATCGCGCCATTGCCGCGGTAACCCAGGCGGTTAATTCTCCGCTTCTTGAAACTTCAATAGAAGGAGCAAAAGGCGTTCTTTACGGGATTTCCGGATCAAAAGACATGCGCATGAGCGAAGTCAACGATATCGCTAAGGTTATTGCCGAATCAGTGGATTCTTCCGCTAAAATTATTTTCGGGACTTATCATGACAAGGATATGAAACAGGGGCAGATAAAAGTAACGCTTGTCGCCACCGGATTTAACGGTTCGGGAACTCATAAACAGCAGCTTTCCGGACTTTTTTCTTCGCAATTGGAAAAGAAAGCCGAATTGCCGGTTCAGAAAGAAAATAAGGAAGTTGTGGATTCCCAACATAAGCAGCAATTAAAATCAAAATTAGAACAACAGAAAAAGACTGACATTTGGGATATCCCGGCATTTTTAAGGAAAGGAAAGAAGTAGCCGCTCGCTGTATTTATCTTCCTACTGGCACCAAAGTCCGCCTGCTCCAGCGGCAGGCGGCTTTTATATCTCGCTTCAAAATCCGTCAGATGACGGACCATGCATTTTGAAGCTCCGAAATTGCCATACGGAAGACAAATACAGCTCGCTAATGTTGGGGGTGGTAAAAAGTCAGATTTGATATATTATTTGTTTTTCAGTAATCTGTATATTGTAATAACGTTCCTTGAAAAGGAGATAAGAATGGCAAAAATGGGAGAATGCCAGTGTTCCTGTCACATGAGAAGTTCCCGCTATGGTGAGAATAGTCCGCAGGTGAAGCATTGCATGCCTTGCTGTGAGAGTTGCCGGATATGTCACGGGAGAATAAGAATAGGTTGTATGAAAATGCATTTGAAGGAATGCCGGAAAGAAGCGAAAATTATGAAAATGCGTTTGAAGAAATGCCGAAAAGAAGGGAAAAAAGAGAAAAATGAAAAAATAAGCTTAGAAACGCTTATAAGACTCAAGTTAATCTGATTTTTCTATTAATAGAAATTAAGCGCCAATAAGGCGCTTTTTTGTTTTTTAAAAAAAAGATATCCACAAAAAAATTTCTTTTATAATGCTTATTATCTTAAAATAAAATCATCACTAATAACTTTCAACTTTCAACTTTCGACTTTCGACTTTCGACTTTTGACTTTTGACTTTATAACTTTCGACTAATTTCATGGGCTATTTCAAATCAATAAGAAATCGGATTGGCGATATTATTCCTTTTGACCAGTCAAGAATCACTAATGCTATTTTAAAAGCGCTGGAAGTGGCGAATGAGGGCGGAATAAAAGATGCGGAACGGGTTTCCGATGATGTATTGAAAGCTCTTAAGAAAAAATACCCTATGAATCATGTCCTGGGCATCGAGGATATTCAGGATATCGTAGAACAGCAGCTTATTCTTGCCGATTACGCGAAAGCCGCCAAGGGCTATATTTTATACAGGCAGGAGCGCGCTCGCCTTAGGGAGGAGCGCCGGGAAATTCCGGAACGGGTGAAAAAGCTTGCCGAAAAAAGCAAAAAATATTTTAAAAATCCGCTGGGCGAATTTATTTATTACCGTTCTTATTCCCGCTGGATGGATTCGGAAAACCGCCGCGAGACTTGGATTGAAACAGTCGGCAGATATATGGATTTTATGAAAGAAAATCTGGGGAATAAGCTTGATAAAAAAGAATATACTGAACTTAAAAAGGCGATTTTGAACCAGGAAGTCATGCCGTCTATGCGGCTTATGTGGAGCGCCGGTTCGGCGGCCAAGGCAACAAATGTTTCGGCTTATAATTGTTCTTTTATCGCGCCAAAGAAATTGAAAGATTTTTCGGAGATTATGTATATCCTGATGTGCGGAGCTGGCGTGGGATTTTCAGTTGAAGAACAGACGGCGCAGAAATTTCCGCAAATTAAGCGGCAGATAAATAAAAAATTGCCCACATATCTTATTAAAGACAGCAAGGAGGGTTGGGCTGACGCGTTGTATTACGGTTTAAATGCCTGGTTTAATGGCAAAGATGTTGATTTTGATTTTTCGCAATTAAGGCCGGCCGGCGCGCGGCTTAAAACAATGGGCGGAAAAAGTTCCGGTCCGGCGCCGTTAAGGTCTATTTTAATTTTTGCGCGCGAAAGGATTCTGGCGAACCAGGGAAAACGGCTTAAGCCTATCGATATCCACGATATTGCCTGCAAAATTGCCGAGATAGTGGAAATGGGCGGAGTGAGAAGAAGCGCTTTGATTTCCTTGTCCGATCTTGATGATGAAAATATGCGCGATGCTAAAAGGGGCCAATTTTATCTGACTGATCCGCAGAGAAGCATGGCGAATAATTCTTCCGTTTATAATGAAAAGCCCGGCGCGAGCGTTCTTATGGATGAATGGATAGCGCTTGCGAAAAGCGGAACCGGCGAGAGGGGGATATTCAATCGCGGCAGTTTGGTAAAACAGCTTCCTGAAAGGCGGTGGAAAGTTTTTCGCCGGCATAGCCAGACATCGGGTTCTAATCCATGCATTGCCGAAGATACTTGGATTATGACTTCAAATGGCGCGCGTCAAGTCAAAGATTTAATTGATACTCCGTTTAATGCAGTAGTAAATGGCAAGGAATATTTGTCCAGTGGGTTTTTTAAAACTGGCAATAAGGATATTTTTGAAATTAAAACGAGTCGCGGATTTAGTTTTCGTGCCACCGATAATCACAAGGTATTGGTTGTTGATTATAAAAGTAGGAAGATTCAAAGAAATGTTTGGAGAGAAATTGGTGATTTAAAGATTGGCGATAGATTAGTTTTGCATAATCATGGCGAAATTTCTTGGAATGGCGAAGGAACGGGATCGGAGGGGTGGTTATTGGGAAATCTTTTGGGTGATGGAAATATTGAAAAGAGCGGTAAGGCGAATTTGGATTATTGGGGTATTACGCAATCAGTGATGATGAAACGGGCATTATTGTTGGTGCACGGTACGGTAGGCGCGCGAAGCGATTTAGTCGGTCATGCGGCTAAAACCGGATACACCAGAGTTCAATCGGTGGAGCTTGGTAAATTGGCCGGATATTATGGATTATCATATGGAAATAAAGTTGTGACTGATAATATTGAAATGGCATCATCGGAATTTTGTAGGGGATTTTTGCAGGGGTGGTTTGATGCTGACGGTTCTGTCCAGGGAAATCTTAAAAAGGGTGCTAGTGTGAGATTAAGTTCTAGTAATTTATTCAATCTTAAGAGGGCGCAAAGAATGCTTTCGCGTTTGGGTATTATCAGCACTATTTGTGAAAATCGCCGACAAGCTGGCTATAGATTATTACCGGATGGAAGAGGTGGTAATAAGGAATATTTATGCAATGCCGATCACGAACTGATAATTAGCGGTAAAAATATAGCAGTATTTCAAAAGAGGATTAATTTTAGCGATCCCCAAAAGAATTCTAAAATTGAAAATATTTTAAGCGCATACAAGAGAAGATTAAATAAAGAAACCTTTAATTCTGAAATAGTCGAAATAATTCGTGGTAAAAAAGAAAATGTTTATGATTGCAAAGTTCCTGATATAAACGCTTTTGACGGTAATGGAGTTTATCTTCATAACTGTGGAGAGATTATTTTAAGAAGCAAACAATTCTGCAATCTTAGCGAAGTGGTTGCGCGTTTTGAAGACACGGAAAAAAGTTTGATGAAAAAAATCAGGATTGCGGCGATTTTGGGCACATATCAGTCAACTCTTACCAATTTCTCTTATCTTTCAAAAGAATGGAAAAAGAATTGCGAAGAAGAGCGTCTATTGGGAGTTTCAATCACCGGCCAGCGCGATTGTCCGGTTATTAATAAAGACAATGGCGATTTGTTTTTAAAGCTGAAAAATTATGCGGTTGAAATAAATAAGGAATATGCCAAACGTTTTGGCATAAGCCAGTCAACTTCCGTAACTTGCGTAAAGCCGTCGGGCACGGTTTCCCAGCTTGTTGATGCCGCAAGCGGTCTTCATCCGCGCCACGCGCCTTATTATATCCGCCGCGTCCGCATTTCCGCCACTGATAATTTTTTCAAAATGCTCAGGGATCAGAAAGTTCCTTATGTGCCGGACATAGGGCATGGCGACGAGGTTACGACTTATGTTTTCGGATTTCCCGTGAAAGCCCCGTCAAAATCTGTTTTTAAAAACGATCTTTCCGCGATGGAACAGCTTGAATATTGGAAAAAAGTGAAAGTTAATTATACAGAACATAATCCGTCCGTGACGATTTCTGTCGGAAGCGGGGAATGGATTGGCGTGGCTAATTGGGTTTATGAAAATTGGGATCTGATCGGCGGGCTTTCTTTTTTGCCGCGGGAAGACCATGTTTACGAGCTTGCGCCTTTTGAGGAAATAACCAAGGAACAGTATGAAAAAATGGCAACGGAATTTCCGGGCGTTGATTATTCCCAGATTTTGCTTTATGAAAAAGAGGACGAGACGCAGGGTTCCAAGGAACTGGCGTGCAGTTCCGGCGTTTGCGAGATAATTTAACTTTAAAATAGATTTTTTACAGTGGGGTTGAAAAATACTTTTTATAAATGTATTATTATTTATATTCCGGAGTAGTTCAGTGGTAGAACGCCTCGCTGTTAACGAGGATGTCGTAGGTTCGATCCCTACCTCCGGAGCTTATATGAAGAAAGACACTTCCTGGGGCAAAGAATTTGTTTTTGGTGAATACCAAAAAGAGCTGATTTTGCCGAATTTATTACGCCTAATGGAAATAAAAAAAGGCGAATTGGTTATAGATTTGGCTTGCGGGCCGGGGTTTTTTGCTAATGAATTTTATAAAAAAGGAGCCAAGGTTATTGGCGTTGATATTTCAGAGGAATTGATAAAAATCGCCAAGGAAAATTTCCCCAAAATTGATTTTAGGGTCGGAGCGGCTGATAAACTGCCTTTTTTGGAAAAATTCAGTTTTGATAAAATAGTTTTTATTCTGGCTGTTCAGAATATTGATAATCCGCAGAAAGTTTTTGATGAATGCAGCCGGATTTTGAAACTGGACGGGCAATTATTCATAGTGATGAATCATCCGGCTTTTCGCATTCCGAAACAGTCGGATTGGGGGTGGGATGAAGAGAAAAAAATCCAATATCGCAGAGTAGATAAATATTTATCGGAATTGAAAGAAAAAATACAGACGCATCCAGGCGATAGACCGGAAGATTATACGATTTCCTTCCATCGGCCGCTGCAATTTTATTTTAAAGCGCTTAATAAAAGCGGTTTTGCGGTGAGGCGGCTTGAAGAATGGAATTCGCATAAACAGAGCGAATGGGGACCGCGCGCCGAAGCGGAGGATATTGCGCGCAAAGAAATTCCGTTGTTTTTGATGATGGAAGCTACAAAAAGTCATAAAGTCAAAAGTCTATAAAGTCCAAAGTCAGAATTATTATGGTAATAAGAAATTTTAAAAAAGAAGATGTTTCGGAGGTGATGAAATTGGTAAAAGAAATGGTTGACCATCATTATGAATTGGATCCGCATTATAAACCCTGGAATAAATATAAGGATTTAAAGAAATATGTTATTGGGTGGCTGAAAGAACGGGGCACAAAAACGCTAGTAGCCGAAGAGGGTGGCGAGATTATCGGCTACGCGAGAGGTTCTGTGGAAAAATCGCCTTCATATCTTGCTTCGCAGAATATCGGCATTATTTATGATTTATTAGTTTCCAGTCATTACCGGAAACAGGGAATTGGCGGATTTCTTTTTGATTCTTTGATGGATTGGTTTAAGACAAAAAAAATCGGCAATATAGAATTGAAAGTTGACGCGCGTAATGCTAGCGGAGTGGCATTCTGGAAAAAACTTGGTTTTAAGGAATATAGTTTAAGAATGAGATTGGATTTATAAAATATTTGACCTAAGAAAAAAGATTATATAGAGTTATTATAGTTTTTTTGATGAAGTTATAGTGGGGGGATAAGACGGCATGGAAATAGAAAAGAAATATAAGCTTATAAATCTTCCGTCTGGATTGGAAAATGGCGAGCACATCGATCAGGGATATTTATTGATTTCCAAGTGGCTGGAAATCAGGATCAGGGACAAAGCTGGGCAATATTTCTTAACTTTTAAAGGTAATGGAACAATATCCAGAATGGAATTGGAATTTAGAATTCCGAAATGGATATTCTGGTTCACCTGGCCATGGACTAAGGGTCGGAGAATTGAGAAAATCCGTTATTCCAAGCGCATGGCTAATGGACTTGTTCTGGAATTTGATAAGTATCTTGGTTCTTTGGCGGGACTTATTATCCTCGAGGTGGAGTTTCCGGACGAGGTTTCGGCAAATAGATTCATCTATCCCGAAGATATTCGGGGCGTGGATGTTACTTACGATAAAAGATATAAGAATAAGAATCTTGCATTGAACGGTATTCTTGAGTAACTAACGGAATTTGCGGCTTTTGGAGAGCCGCTTTTTGTTTGCCAGGAAGTGAAAATTCAGCAAGTCCCGCTTTTGCGGGACTAATTGCTTATAGCCACTGAATTTCTACTTCCTGGTTTGATTTGGTTGTATAATATTGCTATGGAACCATTAGCTTCAAAATTGCGGCCGAAATCGCTGAAAGAATTTATCGGCCAGAGCCACTTAGTCGGAGAGGGAAAGCCGTTTAATATCGCTGTTAAAAACAAGCATTTGTTTTCTTTTATTTTATGGGGGCCGCCGGGCGTGGGGAAAACGACTTTGGCAAAAATTTATGCGAACAGCCTGGGCGCTGATTTTTATGATTTGTCCGCGGTTTCGGCCGGAAAAGAAGACATAAAAAATATTGTTTATGCGCCAAGGCAGGGAAAATTAGGCGAAAAACCAAAAATACTTTTTTTGGATGAAATTCACAGATTCAATAAAGCCCAGCAGGATTATCTTTTGCCTTTTGTTGAACAGGGGCGGATTGCTTTGATAGGCGCCACCACTGAAAATCCCAGTTTTGAAGTGATTCCGGCCTTGCTGTCGCGCTGCAGAGTTTTTGTTCTGAATGAACTGAATAAAGACGAAATGGCGGAAATTATCGGCCGCACTGGTTTTAAAATGAAAAAAGATGCCAAGGACTGGCTGATTGAAATGGCGAATGGCGATGCCAGGCAGGCGATTACTGTTTTGGAAAATGCCAATCAGCTTTATGGGAAAATAACGGTTGAAAATCTGAAAAATACGATTCAGTCAAAATTTTTGCGGTATGACAAAAAAGGCGAAGAACATTATAATATCATCAGCGCTTTCATTAAAAGCATGCGCGCCAGCCAGCCGGATGCGGCGTTATATTATCTGGCGAGGATGGTGGACGCGGGCGAGGACCCGAAGTTCATTGCGCGCAGAATGGTAATTTTTGCCAGCGAGGATATCGGATTGGCCATGCCGACGGCTTTAGTGGTGGCGAATGATGTTTTCAGGGCGGTAGAAACTATCGGCTATCCGGAATGCGCGATTAATCTGGCGCACGGAGTCGCTTATCTTTCGCAATGCAAAAAGAGCCGGAATTCGCACGATGCCTATTTTCTGGCAGTTGAAGATGTGAAAAAATTCGGCAATCTGCCGGTTCCGCTGAAAGTCCGTAATCCGGAAACAAAATTAATGAAGGATTTGGGATACGGAAAGGGATATGAAAAATATGACAAAGAAAGCTATTTGCCGGAGAAATTAAAGAATAAGAAATATTTGAGATAGGTTCGTTTACATCTCTAATTCGCGCGAATAAGCGAATAGTTGAGTTATTTTTGACTATTAATTTATTTTAGATTAAGCTGATTTTAGCTGTTTTGATTTTAAAAGGATAAAGAATGGCCGAGGAAAAGGATTACTATATTGAGTATAATCGTTCTAAGGGAAAAAAGGTTCTTGTTTGGGCGCCCGTGGAACGGTGGGGGCTTTTGGTTTCTTTGGAAGAAGTCATTCAGGCGGCAAATGAGGAATTTCCAGGTGTTCCTTTTAAGGAATTAAGTGTGGATTCAGCAAGCACTATAATGTTGGCGGGTCCGAATGTGGATGCAAAAACTCCCAGTTAATGGGAGTTTTTTTATATGTCGAAATATCTTACTAAAACCACTGGCTTTGGTCAGTGGATAGCTGACTTGTCCGGCACTATACCATAGTATAGTACCGGACAAGTGAAGCTTGAAATATAAAGAAACCACGGACTTTAGTCCGTGGAGTTTCATTTATTTTAGGGTATAATATATAAAGAGGTTGATTAAATAAAAATTAAAAAATAAAAATATGAGAGGATTCAATGCGAATATAGAAAAAGAAACTTTAGAAAATAAGAATTTCCGAAAAGTTTTGTATACCGGAAAGCACAGTCAGTTGGTGCTGATGAATTTGGTGCCAGGGGAAGAAATTGGGATGGAAGTTCATCCGGACAATGATCAGTTTTTTCGTTTTGAAAAAGGGAATGGAAAATGCATCATAGACGGAAATGAATATTCGCTGGAAAATGGTTCCGTGATAATCGTGCCTGCCGGCGCCCAGCATAATATAATAAATGTTTCTGATACGGAAGAATTAAAACTTTATACTCTTTATTCTCCCGCCCATCACAAAGACGGCGTTGTCCGGCTGACAAAGGCGGAAGCGGAAGCCGATGGACCGGAGTTTGACGGAAAAACAACAGAATAATTTGTTATTAACAGACATCAAATTAACCCCGACGCAAAGCCGGGGTTTTTTTGTTAGAATAAGTACATATGCTTATAAAGAATTTTTCTGATTTGGTGGGTAATCCGTCAAGGGAAATCGCGCTTAAAATCGCGGAAGCCGGGCTTTCGGCAATAAATACGGGCAGGGTGGTTGAAAAAAGTGTTCACTTGAAAAACAACACCTTGATTATTAAGGGCAATAAATTTAATTTGAAAAATTTTAAAAGAATTTTTGTTGTTGGGGCTGGAAAATGCGCGGCGGAAGCGGCGGCGGCTCTGGAAAGAATTCTTGGCGATAGGATAACTGACGGCATAGTTTTGTCTTTGTCGGAAAAGAAATTAAAAAAAATAAAAGTTTATCGCGGCGACCATCCGCGTCCGACGGCAAGAAATGTCAAAGCCACGGAAAAAATTATCAAGTTTCTTTCCGGAGTTAAGAAATCCGATTTGGTTATTTTTATAATTTCCGGCGGGGGGTCAGCCTTGCTTTGCCGGCCCAAAAGAATTAGTTATCGCGACGAGGCCCGTGTTTTTGAATGTCTTACCAATGCCGGAGCAGACATTAAAAAGATAAATATCGTCCGCAAGCATTTGTCATTGGCGCGCGGAGGCAATCTGGCTAAATATGCTTATCCGGCAAAAGCGGTTTCTTTGATTTTTTCCGATGTTTTAGGAGATGATTTGGCGTTTATTTCTTCCGGGCCGACGGTTTTTGATGGTTCAACAATTGGGGACGCAGGGGCTGTTTTAAAAGAATTCAGTGTTGAGAAACGGTGTGGTAATATAAATAAAGGACTCATGGAAACTCCGAAGGATAAAAAATATTTTAAAAATATAAAAAATATCCTGGCAGTTTCAAATAAAATTGCTCTGAGCGCCATGAAAGAAGCCGGTAAAAATTCCGGATTGGCAGTTTGTATTTTGGACGCGTCAATGTCCGGCGAGGCAAGCGTGGCGGGGCGGAAAATAGCGGATAATTTGCACCAGGTTGGCCCGAAGAATATTTTGCTTTATGGCGGGGAAACCACGGTTACCGTGAAAAAGAAGGGAAAAGGCGGCAGAAATATGGAATTGGCGCTTTCAGCGCTCAGGTTTTTGAAAGACGATGAATTGATTCTGGCTTTGGCTTCTGATGGCAGGGACAATACTGATTTTGCCGGCGCGATTTGCGATAAAATAACGAGAGAGAAAGCTAAAAAAAGCAATTTAAATATAGAGAAATTTTTGGAAAATAATAATTCTTACGAATTTTTTAAAAAGACAAAAGATGCGGTGATTACCGGAGATACCGGATCAAATGTTTCGGATTTGATAATCGCAATAAAAAAATAAATTAATTTCAGGAGGTCTGACCTCCCCAAAATTAAAACAAAATTAACTAATATTAGGAGGTCAGACCTCTAAATATTAATAAAATATGAATAGCAGATATATAATTTGGTTTAAAGATCTTGGAATTGAAGATGTTCCGAAAGTCGGCGGAAAAAATGCCGCGCTTGGAGAAATGTTTTCCAATCTGATCCGTATAGGAATAAATGTGCCTGACGGTTTTGCGGTTACTGCGGATGCATACCGTTATTTTGCAAAAAAAACCGGCGCTCAGAAAAGAATAGGAGATATTGTAAAAAATTTGGA
The DNA here is from genome assembly GCA_038078395.1 of Patescibacteria group bacterium. Lineage (GTDB taxonomy): Bacteria > Patescibacteriota > Minisyncoccia > UBA6257 > 02-FULL-45-10c > JBBUBH01. The sequence goes on along the minus strand of JBBUBH010000013.1, from coordinate 2,588 downwards.
CATATCAAATATCCGCGAACTTCAAAAAGCCGGCAAAGAAATCAGGAATATTATTTTGAATTCTGAAATACCGGAAGATTTGGTTGAAGAAATAGCCAGATCATATAGCGAACTGGAAAAAGAATATGGAGTAAAAAATCTGGATGTGGCAGTCCGCACGTCGGCTACCGCTGAAGATTTGGCGGGGGCTTCTTTTGCCGGAGCGGGTGAGACCTATCTTAATGTAAGGGGTAGAGAACAGCTTTTGGAAGCCGTGAAAAAATGCATGTCGTCGCTTTTTACTGACCGGGCGATTTCTTACCGGCAGGAAAAGGGCTTTGATCAGATGAAAGAGGCCTTATCTATCGGCGTTCAGAAAATGGTGCGTTCGGATTTATCTTCCAGCGGAGTTATTTTTACTTTGGACACCGAATCGGGATTTGATAAAGTTGTCATTATAAACAGCATTTACGGGCTTGGTGAAATGATTGTGAAGGGACGGGTGATTCCGGATGAATTTATTGTTTTTAAGCCGACTTTTGAAAAAGGGTTTGAATCAATTATTGCGCAAGACATGGGCAATAAAGATATTAAGATGATTTATGCGGGCGAAGGAACAAGGGTGGTAAAAGTTGATAAAAAAGACAAAGAGAAGTTTTCTCTTACAAAAGCGGAGATTCTAAAATTGGCGGATTGGTCAATAAAAATTGAAAAGCATTTTTCCAAAAAGAAGGGCGGGTATCAGGCAATGGATATTGAATGGGCAAAAGACGGCAGGACAAATGAATTGTTTATAGTTCAGGCAAGACCGGAAACGATTTATTCGTCAAAAAAGAACTATAATGTCTATCAGGAGTTCAGTTTGAATAAGACAGGAAAACTTTTATTATCGGGTGTGGCTGTCGGCAAGAAAATAGCGTCGGGCAGGGTAAATGTCATCAAAGATGCTAAAAAAATTCTGGATTTTAAGAAAGGGGGGATTTTGGTTACCGAAATGACAGACCCGGATTGGGAACCGATTATGAAAATTGCCTCAGCGATTATTACCGATAAGGGCGGCAGGACCAGCCATGCGGCGATTGTTTCGCGCGAACTCGGAATTCCGTGCATTGTCGGTTCGGAAAAAGCCACAAGAATTTTAAGAAACGGAATGGAAGTTACAGTTGATTGTTCCTCGGGCGAAGTCGGAAAAATTTACAGCGGTAAATTGCCATTTAAAGTTATGGAGCATAAATTAGATAAAATTCCGCAGACTAAAACAAAAGTGATGGTAAATATCGGTTCGCCGGATGAGGCGTTTAAAAATAGTTATTTGCCGGTTGCCGGCGTGGGCCTCGGCAGATTGGAATTTATTATTGCTTCGCATATTAAAATTCATCCGAATGCGCTCATTGATTATGAAAAGCTAAAAGCTAAAAGCTCAAAGCTAAAAGCTAATAGGAAATTGATTGCGGCAATTGATAAGTTAACTGTCGGATATAAGAATAAGCCGGATTTTTATGTGGATGAGCTGGCGGAGGGAATTGCGAAAATCGGCGCGGCATTCTGGCCGAATAAAGTGATTATCCGATTTTCTGATTTTAAGACGAACGAATACGCAAAACTCCTTGGTGGAAGTTTGTATGAACCGCACGAGGAAAATCCGATGATCGGCTGGCGCGGGGCTTCGCGTTATTATGATCCGAAATTCAAGGCGGCGTTCGGTTTGGAATGCAAGGCGCTTAAAAAAGTTCGCGAAAAAATGGGACTTAAAAATGTCGTGCCGATGATTCCGTTCTGCAGGACGCCGGAAGAAGGCAAGCAATGCGTTGAAGCAATGAAAGCAAATGGCCTGGATAGAGCAAAAGATAAGAATTTGAAGATTTATGTGATGTGCGAAATTCCGTCAAATATTTTGCTGGCGGATGAATTTTTGAAAATTTTTGACGGAATGTCCATCGGTTCAAATGATCTGACTCAGTTGGTTTTGGGCTTGGACAGGGATTCCGGAATTGTGACGCATATTGCCAATGAAAATAATCCGGCGGTCAAAAAAATGATTGCGGAAATTATCGCCAAATGTGCGAAACAGAAAAAATATATCGGCATTTGCGGCCAGGCGCCGTCTGACTATCCAGAATTTGCCGATTTCTTGATTGAAAAGGGAATAGAGAGTATGTCCTTGAATCCCGACACAGTTATAAAAAATATTCTAAGGATTGCGAAAAAGGAAAAGCAGTCCTGATTTTTAAGGGAAAAAGATAAGTTGAGCGATAGTTGACAAATATAGCACTATTGTGCTATATTTTATTTCAGTAAAGCGGTGGAAAGCCGCTGTTGTTAACCTAAAAAAAGGAGGACGATGACGATGAAAAGAACATCGCTCACGTCAGGACAGGAAGAGCAATACCGCCGGTTGGTCGCGGATGCGGCCAGGCACGGAGCCAGTCTGGCGCTTAAAAAGGTCGGACTGGACAAGGATGGTCTCCAGCGGCTTTTGGGCCGCGGGGATCAGCTGAAGGCGGCGCTTGCTGAGTTGATCGTCGCAAAGAGCCGGGAATTGTCAATTAGTGACAAGTTCGCCGACGAAGAGGTGAAGTCCAGCTACGCGTATCCCAGCGGTTACAAGC
>JBBUBH010000012.1:2231-3357 GCA_038078395.1 Patescibacteria group bacterium | reverse complement strand
AAAGCCCTCACTAATATTGAAGTCAATATTGCCAATTATCCTTTTGCAACCATTGATCCGAATATGGGCATTGTTCCGGTTCCGGACGAGCGGGCGGATAAATTGGCGGAGATGAGCAAGTCCGCAAAAAAAATACCGGCCGTTGTTGAATTTTATGATATTGCCGGTCTAGTCAAGGGCGCCAATAAAGGCGAGGGGCTCGGCAACCAATTTTTAACTCATATACGCGAGACGAACGCTATTGTTGAAGTGCTGAGATGTTTTCCGTCTGATGAGATTATCCATGTTGAAAATTCGGTTGATCCGATTCGTGATATGGAAATTATTAATACCGAATTGGCGCTGAAAGATTTGGAAACTATTGAGAAGAATTTTAAAAAAATAGAGGGCGAGGCGCGGACCGGAAATAAAGAAGCTCAAAAAGCAATAGTGTTATTGCAAGAGGCAAAATCGACACTGGAAAAAGGCGAGTTATTGTTTAAAAATCATTCTAATGTTCTTGAGAATGTTAGAATGAAAGAATTAAGTCTTTTAACAGCTAAACCGCAAATTTATTTATTGAACGGCGAAGAAAAAGATGCGCCGCAAAATTTAATTGAAAAAATTAAAAAATTGGGAGCGGATTACGTTATTGCCGATTTAGGAATAGGAGTTGATTTAAGCGAACTTATCAGGAAAGCTTATGAAATTTTAGGGCTTATAAGTTTTTTTACCACAGGAGAAGACGAGACAAGAGCCTGGACTATAAGGCGGAGCGCGAAAGCTCCCGAAGCCGCGGGGACGATACATACTGATTTTGAAAAGAAATTCATCCGCGCCGAAGTTATAAATTGGCAACAGCTTTTAAGCTGTTGCCCTGAGCCTGTCGAAGGGAAACAAAATTGTTGGGCAGTTGCCAAACAAAAAGGCCAGCTAAGATTAGAAGGAAAAGATTATGTTGTTCAAGACGGAGATGTTATTGAGGTAAGGCACGGTTAAAAAACCGCCTTATTGACGGCTTCTAATATTTACAAAGAAATAATAAAGCTTCCGGTAGGGATTTTTTCTGATTCGGTCTGTTCTTTAGTTAAATAATGGAAATTTTTTTCCGCGCGTTTTTTGTCCGTAAAAGTGTCGGTTAAAAATA
>JBBUBH010000012.1:0-2131 GCA_038078395.1 Patescibacteria group bacterium | reverse complement strand
CCGCTGATATTGTGTCGCCAGTTGAAATCCCCGAAGATATTGAACATTCCGGCAGTTTTCAGGATATTTATCCCTAAATCTTTTAACGGAGTTTGTGATGAAAAAATTGAAATTCCGGCTGTCCGGCCCAAAAAATCAGCCGGATTATTTAAAAAGTATATTCCAAGAGGCAAGAATGCCATAAATGCGGCAATGCCAAAAACGGCAAATATAGTCCAAAATTTTTTTTTGGAAAATTTATCCCGGTTTTGCCAATATATGATGCTTAAGATAATCAGGATCAAAAGCGGGGTTGCGCGGTAGGCGATATAGCTATGAAATCCTAAACCATAAATTATGCCGGCCAAAACTGGCAATGCCAAATTAAGGTCATCGCAAGACCTTAATATTGAATTTAAAGATTTTAATAGCAGATATATTGCCCAAATTAAAAACGCGGGCGCCATTATCGCCCGGAATCCGATACGGGAGAAATTAATGTGCCAGAAGCTGGTTGCTAATAAGAAGGCGGCTAAAAGCGCCAGTCGTTTATCACTGAACAGTTCTTTTGTCATAAAATACATTCCAATGACAGTCAGGATTCCGAAGATGGCGCTTGGCAGCCGCAAAGCCCATGGTTTATTGCCAAAGGCGGCGACAGACAAGCTCTGGATATTGATGAATAATCCTTCTCTCCCGAAATTTTCAGGGTAAAAAACTTTGAAATTTCCGGTATCAATGGCTTCCTGCGCGTTATTTCCGTTCATTGCTTCGTCCGGATATAAGCCGGGTGGGAGTATAAGGTTATCCAGTGGTATTAAATTGTAGAGCCTGAGGAATGAAGCTATAATTAAAATAACGATTAGGGTATAGGGTATAGGGTATAGGAATTTTTTAAACATTATTTTTATAATAACATGCCAGAATTATCTCAGCCAAAATTTGAACAGCCGATAATTGAAAAAGACATAGAGCGGATTTCAAAAGAAATTTGGGAACAGAGGAAAATAATGCCGGATAAAAAAATCTCTGAACGGGAAATCGTGCGGTCAGTTATAGGCGCGCAGATACAGGCGGCTAAGCCGGCGCCATTAAAAGGAAATAGCGCCCTGCCCAAATATCTCGAAGGTGAATCGCTTGAAATTAAAACCAAGGTGGAAGAATTGGTTGCCGTTGCTTTTCAAAAAGGTCTGGATTTTTCAATCAATGAAGCAAAAAAGTTCGGGCCGTTTATTTTAGATGCTTTGCATGATGCTTTAACCAGTAAAGTGTATGACGAGCTTAAAAATAAAGGCAAACTTAAATAATAAATGGATATATTAATAATCAGCTATGTGTTATTGTCTGTTTTTATTGCCGGAACGGCAATTTTTCTGATTACTAAAAGAATTTATAGGAAGTATTTTTTAGAGACATTGAAATTGCGCGCGCTTTTGGTGAAACTGCCGCAGAAATTTGAAAAAAATGAAGAAGCAGATCCGCTCAAGGAAATTAATCTTACCGGCCAGCTTTTAAGCGGGCTTTCTAATTTGAAAATTCCATTTTCTTTGGAAGCGGCTGTTCATTATATCGGCGAGGAAATTAATTTTTATGTCTGCGTTCCCAAGGACTCCGTTCAATTTACGATGCGGCAGATTCAGGGGCTTTGGAATGACGCGCATATTGAGGAAGCGGATGATTATAATATTTTTAATCATCAGGGGATAAGCGAAGGCGTTTATTTGAAACAAAAAGAAGTTTATGCCCTGCCAATCCATACTTATGAAGAAGCCAGCTTTGACACGTTTCTTCCTATTTTAAGTTCTCTTTCTAAAATTCAAGAAGTGGGGGAAGGCGCGGCAATTCAGATTTTGGTAAAACCCGCGCCGACATCATTTAAGAAAACACTTGTTAATTTTATTTATCAGCTGAAAAAAGGAGCAAAATTGGAGGATGTTCTGCAATCAAGCAATATGATATCCCTGAAAGATATCCAGCGGGCATTAAAAGGAAAAGATTTAAAAGAAGAAAAAGAAGAGCGGGAATCGAAAATAGTTCTGGACGAAGAGGCGATAAAATCATTGGAAAAGAAGATTGCCAAGCCGATGTTTTCCGTTGTTGTCCGGCTTATTGTGTCTGCGCCGAATCAGCCGCGGGCGGATGAATTATTGGA
>JBBUBH010000011.1:1238-4675 GCA_038078395.1 Patescibacteria group bacterium | reverse complement strand
TTTTTTATTCTGCAAAAAGAGGAGACCTGCCTGCCGGCAGGCAGGTGCTTGGCGGGGGAATAATTGTATAGTATTTTATAATCAGGACTTTAATCTCTTTATAGGGAGAGTATATGGATGCTTGGGGAGATCCTAAACCTTTTAAAAAAGCATTGAATTAATTGTTGATTATTTAAAAGATAACGACCGGCATTCTCATATTTTGGGTATCATATTTTTTTCAGTTTCCGGTGATAAAATTATTTATATCTGGGTTCCTGATCTTGAGAGCGGTTAGGGGACTTGACAAGTTTCTGGCAGTGTGCTATCCTTCTTTTTAAGAATGGTTGGTCTGCGACTTGAGCCGATATCGCGGCGGGTCCGCCAACCATTCCCTCGTTCTTTGAATCACGGCTTCTGTTAATGGGATTTCCAGTTGTGAGATGCGTTTACTCTTGCGCTGCCCATAATAAGAGGCCGCCAAGCCGGGAATAACAGCCTGCGCGCAATTGAAGCGCGCGGGTTTGTCGGATCGTTGGGGAGATTATGTTCGTTCCCCCCTGCCAACCCTAAACTGAGGGAAAAACGGCGATCTGGCGCAAAGCTGATGCGACTTGTTTGTTGTCACGGGCTACCGAGACAACGGCGGGCAACGATAAGCTGAGTGTTATTCCTGGCTGGTTCCCCGATATGGACCGGATAATGACGATTCTTCTTTGATGGGTATACACCCCAGTCAAGAAGATTGCTATCCGGTCTTTTTTTATTTTAAAAATTAGATTATTATCTATTCAATGAATATCCACGATAAAGCGTTTTATATCTGCGCTTTTTTTATTTCAGGAGTTTTTTTGGCGAGCGCCGGTGTTAATTTCATGGCAGTTGTGTTTGGCGGTTTACTTTTGGCTGTTTGTTTTATTTTCTATAAAAAATTTATTTTTTCCGCGCTGGCGTTGTTTATAATTTTCGGAGCATTTTACTATCAGGTTTTCAGTTATTTTCAGGAAAAAACCGACATTATTTTTGATTCCAAAACAGAATTCACTGGCATTATTATTGAAATAAGCAAGAGTTCCGCAAGTCAGAAATTGGTTTTGGATTTAAAAGCGCCATACAGCGGAAAAATTCAAATGAATGTCAGGCGCTATCCAGATTTCCGATATGGAGATTTGGTCAAAGCGATTGGAATTATAAAAAAACCGTCCATTGAAACAAAAGATTATCTGGCGAAAAATGGCATTTTCGGGACGGTTAGTTTTCCGGAAATCGGATTGGTAAAATCCGGAGAAGGGAATTTCATCAAGGCCGGACTTTTGAAATTCAAAGACAGAATTATAAATGGTTTTGAAAATTCGCTTCCGGCGGAGAAGGCGGCATTTTTATCCGGGCTTATTTTGGGCGAGCAGGAGGATTTTTCAAAAGAGCTGAAAGAAAAAATGTCTTTGAGCGGGACAACTCATTTGGTGGCGCTTTCCGGCTATAATATCTCAGTCATTTCCATTGCGATTCTTGCGATTTTCGGCGCCTATTTTTCCCGGTCAATATCTTTTTATCTGAGTATTTTGGTTATTATATTATTTGTGCTTATGACCGGAGCCGAGGCGTCTGTGGTGCGGGCGGCGATTATGGGCATCATTGCGATTATGGCAAAAGAAACGCAGAGGATTTTCAGCATACGGAATGCGATTACAATCGCCGCATTTCTGATGATTTTATATAATCCGAAAGTTCTGGCGTTTGATCTTGGATTTCAGCTTTCTTTTGCGGCTTTATTGGGAATTGTTTATTTGTCGCCGGTTTTTAAAAAGATTTTCCGTTTTGAAAACCCGGGATTTTTGTCATGGAAAGAAAATGCCGTAACCACGGTTTCAGCCCAGCTTGCGGTTATCCCGCTTTTGCTTGGGAAATTCGGTATTTTTTCCTTGACATCTATTTTTGCCAATGTGCTTATTTTGGGAGTTATGCCGATGACTATGGGAATGGGATTTCTGATGGCCGGTTTGGGATTATTTTCCGATTTTTTGGCCGGAATGGCCGGATTGATTATGAATTTATTTTTGTCGTACGAACTTTGGGTTATAGATTTATTTTCAAGAATTGCGTTTCCAATAGCCGCCGAGTCGTTCGGTTATTTGGCGGCAACAGTATATTATCTGCTGTTAACTGGATTTATTCATAAATTTGATAGATAATCTATTCTAATGTTCTTAAGAATATTAGAATAGATTTAAAAAAGAAAATTATGCTTAAAAACAGAGATTTAGAAAAAATTGTAAAGGGATTTTCTAATCATCGGAGAATTCAGATTATCAGGTTACTTTCGGAAAAACCGGAACTGTCGGTTTTTGAAATTGCTGATGAATTAGATATTAATTATAAAACCGCATCAGAGCATATCCGTCGGCTTGTCATTGCCGGTCTAGTTATGAAGCGGAATGAGGGCAATGCGGTGCGGAATGCCTTAACAATTAGGGGTAACTCTATTCTTAAATTCTTAAGAACATTGGAATAGTTTATGACGGAGTTTAAAGAAGACGATTTTAAATTTTTGAAGATGGCTGTTGGGACGCTGATTATGATTGATGTGTTGGTTTGGATTTTAATTTTATTTCCGGCGGATTTGGCCGCTGAAGGATCGGGGTTATATTTTCTTGATGTCGGGCAGGGGGACAGCTCGCTGGCAATTTTTCCCCGTTCGGCTGGCTTGGGGCAAGATAGCGGAGTGAAGGCGCTTATTGATGGCGGGCCGGCAAATGGCTTGCTTCAGAAAAATTTGGAGAGTATTTTATCGGTTAGCGATCGTTATATAGATTTAATTATTATTTCTCATCCGCAAATCGACCACTTTGGCGGATTAATTGAAGCTGTTAAAAATTATAAAATTGGCGCCGTGATTACCAATGGCGAAAAATCGGAAAGCGTGGCTTGGCTGGAATTCGTGCGGATATTGGATGAAAATAAAATCCCCATTATAGGATTGTCTGCCGGAGACAAAATAAAATACAGGGATTTTCTGTTTGATATTTTGTGGCCGGAAAAAATTGGAATTGGCGGCGCGAACGAGCAATGTCTGGCGATGATTTTAAGCGGCAACGGAATCAGATCATTTTTTGGCGGAGATTTGGATGCGGCGGCGGAAAAAGAGATTGCCGGCAAATATGATATTGACGTAGATATTCTGAAAGTCAGCCATCATGGTTCAAAATTTTCTTCGGATCCGGAATTTTTGAAGGAAATAAGCCCGCTGATTTCCATTATTGAAGTTGGAAAAAACAGTTATGGGCATCCGACCATTCAAGCGCTGGAAAGGCTGAAATCTGCCGGTTCGCGGATTTTCAGGACTGATTTGAATGGATTAGTAAATATAAAAATAGAGAAAGGCGTTTTGAAGATATTAACCGATAAATAAACCGGTTATTTTTATTTTTTTATTAAAAATGATAATATTTTAATTATGC
>JBBUBH010000011.1:0-1138 GCA_038078395.1 Patescibacteria group bacterium | reverse complement strand
ATGGGCTGGGTGCATGTGCGCCGAGACCATGGCAAGATTATTTTTATTGATCTTCGCGACCGGAGCGGAATTTGCCAGGCGGTGTTTTTTGGCAAGGAAAATTTTGAAAAAGCCAGCCGGCTTCGCAGCGAGTGGGTGGTAAGAATTGCCGGGCAGGTTAATAAGAGGCCGGTGAATATGATTAATCCTGAATTGCCGACAGGTAATTATGAAGTTGCCGCCTCGGAACTGGAAGTTCTTAATGAAGCGACGACCCCGCCGTTTGATTTATCTACTGATGGAATGGAAGTTAATGAAGAGGCGCGGATGAAATATAGGTATGTTGACCTTCGTCGCGCCAGGCTCCAGAAAAATATCAGGAATCGCGACAAAGTAATTTCTTTTATCAGGGATTTTTTGCATAAAAAAGATTTTGTGGAAGTGGAAACTCCTATTTTGACCAAATCCACTCCGGAAGGCGCGCGGGATTATCTGGTGCCTTCCCGTTTATATAATGGAAAGTTTTACGCGCTTCCGCAGGCGCCCCAGCAATACAAACAGCTTTTGATGGCGGCCGGCATTGAACGTTATTTCCAAGTCGCGCGCTGTTTTAGGGATGAAGATTCCCGCGGCGATCGTCAGCCGGAATTCACCCAGCTTGATATGGAAATGAGTTTTGCCGATGAAAACGATGTCATAAAAGTCGTGGAGGAAATGATGATTGAAACTGTAAAAAATCTTTATCCGCATAAGAAAATTCAGGAAACTCCTTTTCCAAGAATTTCTTATAAAGAAGCGATGGAAAAATACGGCACTGACCGGCCGGATCTCAGAAAAGATAAAGACGACAAAGATTTATTGGCTTTTTGCTGGGTTGTTGATTTTCCGTTTTTTGAGAAAACAAAAGATGGCGGCTGGACTTTTACTCATAACCCCTTTTCTTCGCCAAAGCCGGAATTCATGGATGATTTCATGGCAAAGAAAAATATCGGCGATATTCTGACCACTCAATATGACATAGTTCTTAATGGTTCGGAAGCTGGAGGCGGAAGCATAAGGAATCACCGGCCGGAAGCGCTAAAAACCGCGTTGGAAATAATGGGACATAGCGAGGAAAAAATAAAAGAAAATTTCGGGCATATGCTGGAAGCGCTGGGAA
>JBBUBH010000010.1:0-1573 GCA_038078395.1 Patescibacteria group bacterium | reverse complement strand
CTGAATTGCCCTTCGGGCTGAATTATCGTTCCCACTGCCAGCCCGAAATAGCCAAAATATAATTCCGGTTTATTTAACGTATTATAAAACCCAGGGACTGTTCTCTGAACGGCAACTACGGACCCAGCCGGAGTTTGGTCTCGCTAAAAGCGAGTCTGGCTGGGGAGGCGTAGGCGGCGTCCCGCGCAGGACGGGACGAACGCCGGTGCCGATAAGAGAATGGTTCTTGGGTTAAAATTATTTTGCGAAAGGATTTGAAACCCCTTTGTAAAATAATCCTCAGCCGCGTTGCTAGGATAAATAAGTTAGTTCAAGGCATGACGACGAAATAGCGGTTTTACCGCATTGAGGAGGAGTAACGAAGAAATAACTTATTTAGACAGCAACCCAAATGGACATTCAAATTATAAATTTATTTCTGCGTTGCTCGTCGGAAAGGCAGCCCAAGCTGCGATTTCCTCCTCGCGCCTTGACCTGAATTTAAATTTGAAATGTCGCGGCAGGAATTATTTTGCAAAGGGGTTTCTTGCCCCCTTCACTTCAAAATGCAAATGACAGCCAGTCGGGCCGTGCGTCAGTCCGGTATTTCCGATTAATCCAATTTGATCTCCTTTTGCGACATAATCTCCGACTGAAACCAGATTTTTCTGATTATGGGCATATTTTGTTTTTGTGCCGTTAGGATGCTCAATCACAATATATCTTCCATACCCGACATTCCAATCGCCATTGGATGATTCCACAACCAGTCCCTCAGCAGACGCATAAATAGGAGTCCCGCAGGCATTGGCAATATCAACAGCGTTGTAATTATGGAGTTTTGCCCAATTCCAGCCGGTAGTCGGAATCGCAAAATATCCAAAAAGATCAGGAAGCTTTGATATTAAGCCGGAGGCCTGAAGCGGGCGGGAATCCGGAATAATAATTGTTGATAAAGAAGAAATTTTTGCCGGTATCAAGCCCGGGTTGGCATTAATAATCCTCTGCGCCGGAACTCCGTATTTATTTGAAATATCGTCAAGTGTTTCTCCTTCTTCTATGCGGTGCAAAACTCCCGTAACCGACAAAACAACAATCTCCTGTCCGGGCTTCAAAGCATTCGGACGCAAATCGCCATTTGCCCATAAAATAGTATTCACTGAAATCCCAAAATTAGCGGCAATCCTGGAAACTGTGTCTCCTTTCTGCACCTTATAAATCAAAACTCCTTCGCGGGTTGGAACGACATTGCTGATAGGATTATTAGTATTAAGCAGGGCGGCATTATCAATAATAATGAATCCGGTTTCCCCGGCTTCTCCGCCGATTTCAACATCAATCGGCGTAGTTCCAAAAACCGACGCTTGCGAAGAATACGCCGAATAATCCTGTGAAAAATTTTCCTCCGAATTAAGCGATGTCTGAAAAAAATCAGCCAATTTAAACTGTCCGGACTGATTAAGAATCATGACAAAAAATGCGTTGAAAACGCACATTGCCAGGATAAAAAAAACCGTCACCGCGGTCGTCCAATCTTTAAATAAATCAAAAAAAATCCTTGCCTTATTTAATTGTTGCTTTAATATGTCAATAA
>JBBUBH010000009.1:0-6742 GCA_038078395.1 Patescibacteria group bacterium | reverse complement strand
GGTCTTCATAGTTTTAATATCGTCGGGCTGGCGGATAAATCATTGTCCGAGGCGAAAGAAAGGGTCAGTTCGGCTTTGAAAAACAGCGGAGTTAAGCCGCCGTCAAAAGAAAACCGCAAGATTGTGGTTAATTTGGCGCCGGCGGATTTAAAGAAAACCGGATCCCATTATGATCTGGCGATTGCCATCGGCTATCTGCTTGCCACAAAACAGATAAAAGAATTTGACGCTTCCGATAAGATTTTTGTCGGAGAATTGGCGCTTGACGGCGCGCTTCGGAATGTCAGCGGAATTTTGAATATCGCCAGGATGGCGAAATCAAAAGGATACAAAGAAATTTTTGTGCCGAAAGAAAATGCTGTTGAAGCGGCGATTATTGACGGATTAATTGTTATTCCGGTAAGCAACTTACTTGAACTTATACATCATTTAGAAAATCGATCTGAAATTAAGCCGCAGCCAAAAACCAAGCTTGAGCCAACAGTTTCTTCAGAACATCAGCTGGTTGATATAGCGGATATTAAAGGGCAGGAAAATGCCAAGCGCGCTTTGATGATTGCGGCAAGCGGCGGGCATAATCTTATTATGCAAGGAAGTCCGGGCGCCGGAAAAAGTTTAATGGCGCAATCATTAGCTTCTATTTTGCCGCCTCCGGAATTGGATGAAATTATTGAGGTTACTAAAATTTACAGCGCTGCCGGATTATTGAAGGGAAATTCTTTTATAAATTGGCGTCCGTTCCGCTCTCCGCATCATTCGGCATCGCCTGTCGCGATTACCGGTGGAGGACAGAATCCGCGGCCCGGAGAAATAAGTTTGGCGCACCGCGGAGTCCTATTTTTGGACGAACTTCCGGAATTTCGAAGGGATCTTCTTGAGGCGCTTCGCCAGCCGATGGAAAACGGTTCGGTTACGGTGGCGCGCGTTAAAGATACGGTAAAATTTCCGGCAAAATTTATTTTGGTTGCGGCAATGAATCCTTGCCCGTGCGGATACTACGGCGATGAAGAAAAAGAATGCAAATGCACGGCTTTTGAGGTTTCCCGGTATCAGAAAAAAATTTCCGGCCCGCTTTTGGACAGAATAGACTTGCAGATTACAGTTCCGCGGGTGAAAATTGATGATCTCCAAAATAAAAATCGGGACCATAAATCAGCCGATGAAATGCGGAAGAAAATAATAAAAGCGCGGGAAATCCAGCGGAAACGGTTTAGTGATTTAAAGTCCGATATTCTTACTAATTCGGAAATGAGTTCCAAATTATGCGATGAGGTGATTATTTTAGACAAGGAAACCGACCAATTTTTGAAAGATATGTTTGAGAAGGCGTTTATTTCCGCGCGGGGTTATTACCGTATTTTGAAAACCGCCAGGACAATCGCTGATTTGGAAAATTCGGAAAATGTTAAATTGGATCATGTCGCCGAGGCGTTTCAATATCGGCTTCGCGACAACCAATAGATAGCCACTTGCAATTTACTTGCTTACTGGCACCGACATAGCCGATTTCCAGCGAATCGGCTTGTCTACGCCTCGCTCCAAAATTTTTTTCCGCAGACCGGCGGAGAAAATCCAAGCATTTTGGAGCTCCGTAGTTGCCATACAGCAAATAAATTACTCCCTATTTTTGCCGATCCGATGAGTTGTTGTAGAGAAACTCCGCAGGCAAAATTAGCTTGTCCTCCGCTGATAGCGGAGTAATTTTGCCGAGGTGTAGGCGCGCTCCGCAGCCAGAGCGGAGTGACGCCGGTTCTCATAGACAATTCAGCGGAGCGGCATTTTTAAATAATCGGCGCCGATTGGCCGAGCAGAGTTTTTGACTCTATTTTTATAAAAAATCTCCCCATTGAGCGGGGAGATTTTTTATTATTACAGATTAGTCAGCAGTTTTTTCAGTCCGTTATAGGAAGTGCTTATGATGAATTTATCGCCTGACCATACAAGATTCAGCGCGGCATTCTTATTGGAAAAAGTCAGATAGCGGCTTGAAAATTCGTTAACTTTTCCATCTTTGAATCCGGCGGCATTCGGAGTTCCGGGAGCCGTTAAGAATAAATTAGATAAATTCAATGAAAGTTCCAGGTTTTTCATTATTGATTGGGCCTCAACAACATTGGCTTCAAGTTTTAATTTCAGGATATACGCGGGCCAGACACCATTGGCATCATAATAAAGGGCCGCTGTAAAATCTTTTTCAAAAAGATTATTTATTATTTCAGAAGTCATTTCCGGCAATAAAGCGGGCATCATTTCAGATGACGGAATTTGGCCGCTGGCATTGCTGAAAGTTATTTCAGTCAGAGTTCCGGCTGGCATTTTTTTAGAAGCCTCTGTTTGAAGGGCTTCCGTAACAGATAGCGCGTTAACTGACGCAAGAAGCGCCGGAGCTATTTCATCGGAAGATTTTAGAAGCGATTGATGCGGAGCCGGAGCAGACGGAATTACAGCTATCGGCACCTCCACATTTCCGGCAGGAGTTTGTTCTGGTTCCGGAATTACCGGAGCGGTTATCATCGGGGCCGGAGCTTCTTGGGAAGGAAACAGCATCGGGAAAAGATAAAAATAGCCGGCCAGGCCAACGCCAATGGCAATGACTAATATTCCAACCCAAAGCAATATTTTCTTTAATCCACCCTGGGATGTTTTTATTTTTTCTTCTTCGATAATCGGTGAAACGGCCGGTTTTATTTCCGGCATAGTTCCCATTTTTGGAGCGCCAAAATCAGAAGGAGTGATTTTTGGCGGAGGCGGAGGCAATGGGGCCATCGGTTTGGGCGCTTCCGGTTTGAGTTCCGGAGGAGTGAATGGCTTTGGAGTCGGAGCGGAACCGCCGGTTTCTTTTAACGATTCCAAATCCGATTTCATCGTCCTGATTGTAATTTCCGGAGGCGGAGGCGGCGGAGGAGTCGGTTGGTTTAATTGTGACCCGCCAAATGATGAAGCGGCTGGCGGAAAACCACTAGGAGCCTGATTGGGCAATCCTTTTTGATTTTGTTCGTTCATAATATTATTGTAGCATATTGGATTTTCTGGCTTGTTAATAAATAATCTGTTTTTGAAAAAATTAAAATTTTATATAAAAAAATTCCCCTGTTTGGGGAATTTGAAGATTACTTTTGGAAGCAGAGCGAGTAGTAATAGTCATCCAGCCAGACAACTGTTTTGAGAACAAAACTCCATAGTTTTTCCTTTCCATGGATGATTCTGAATTGCCACCTTCCGTTTCTGAGAAAATAGGTTTGCTCGTCATATTCCATTATTGCCCGTATTCTTTGACTGCTCCACGAAGCATTTTTGTGCGTTGCATTAAGCAGGAGCTTGTGAATTGTTATTTCAGCTTGCGCGAGGTTATCAGGAAGTTTTTCCGGCCAGAATCCGAATTTTTCCCGCACTTCATTCAGATGTTCCATGAATCGGAGTTTGGCGTGTCTCCTAATGATGATTTGTGATTTGTCTATATCCTCCGCTCCTCGAAATGTTCCGAGGTCCACTTTTGTTTGCCCCCTTTTTGGATTTAAGAAACTGAATATATGATATTATTATTTATTGATTTTGTCAACTTTCGCTCACCATTTATTTCTTTCAAGCGGCTGTTCCGGCGCAGACAAAATATAGTCACTCGCTTAACGGAAAAATTTCGCCCTAGTCATGTTCATTCCTGGGCACCCGAAATTTTTCCTGCTCATTCCTTATTTTGTAACTGCACCTCCATAATGCTTTCAAGAAATAAAAAGCTCGCTTTTTTATTAAAAACCTTACTTATCCGTTGTCTTCTTTTGTATGGCAACTACGGAACTCTGAAAAGATTGGTCTTTTGCAAAGCAAAAGTTTTCGGAGTGAGGCGTAGGCGGCGTCCCGCGCTGGACGGGACGAACGCCGGTGCCAATAAAAAGAGGACGCGGATTATTTATTAAGCTGTTTTATTGAAAGCCCGATTTTTCCGTTTTCCATTTTTATGATTTTTGTCCGGACAAAATCGCCCAGTTTCACCACGTCTTCAACTTTTTTAACAAATCCTTCTTTGAGTTCGGAAACGTGGATCATGCCGTCGTGTCCGCCGAAATCCACAATCGCGCCGAATTCCAGAATTTTCACGACTTTTCCTTCAACGATTTCTCCGATTGCGTATTCTTTAATGATTGATTTGACCTGTTCCATGGCTTTTTCCGCCGCCTCTTTTTCAGTGGCGGTGATGAAAACGTGGCCGTCATCATCAATATCAATTGCCGTGACTCCGGTAGCTTCAATTATTCCGTTGATTACTTTTCCTCCGGGGCCGATTATCTCTCCGATGCGGGACGGGTCAATGGTTATACTGAGAATGCGCGGAGCATAGGCGGATAATTCTTTTCTTGGTTCAGCTAACGCGCCTGTTATTGTTTTAAGGATTTGAAGGCGCGCTTCTTTTGCCTGCGCCAGAGTTTTTTCAATTATAGGGATAGTTATTCCGAGAACTTTCACGTCCATTTGCATTGCGGTTACCCCCGAATCGGTGCCGGCAATTTTACAGTCCATATCGCCGTGGTGGTCTTCCGGCCCTTGGATGTCTGTCAGGACTTTATAATCTCCGTTTTTTTCATCAAGTATGAGTCCCATGGCGATTCCTGCCGCCGGTTTTCTGATCGGCACGCCCGCATCCATCAGCGACAAACTTCCGGCGCAGACTGTTGCCATAGAAGAAGATCCGTTTGAAGAAAGGATTTCAGAAACAAGACGGATAGTGTAGGGGAAATTTTCCTGAGTTGGAATAAGATTTTTCAGCGCTTTGAAAGCCAGATTTCCGTGTCCGATATCCCTGCGTCCCGGTCCGCGGAAAGGCCCAATTTCGCCGACCGAATACGGCGGAAAATTATAATGCAATAAGAATCTTTTCTTTCCGGAAAATTCCATCGTTTCCACCAGCTGTTGGTCGCCCGGAGCGCCGAGAGTCGTGATTGCCAGCGATTGGGTGTTGCCTCTGATAAAAAGCGCCGAGCCGTGCATCCGTTTCAATATGCCGGTCTCGGCATATAATTCGCGGAGCTCATTTAGTTTCCTGCCGTCAGGCCTTTTCTCTTCTTTCAGGATTTTTTCATGGATTAAATCATTGATTTCTTCTTCAACAATGCCTGCTGAGGCGGAGATTTCTTCTTCGGAAAAATTTTCTTTTTCCAGATGTTCCGCCAGTTTTTCTCCGAGTTCGGCGAGGTTGCTGTGCATTTCTTTTTTATTCGGATTATAAACGGCATCTTCCAGTTTATTTTTCAGGAATTTAACAATGGAATCTTTTAATTTTTTATCCGGTTTGGAAAGTTCAAGTTTTACTTTTTCTTTTCCGATTTCTTTTATGATTTTTTCCTGGAAAGAAATAAGATTTTTTATTTCTTCATGTCCCGACTGGAAAGCGGAAACAATTTCTTTTTCATCAGCTTCAACGCCCTCAAGTTCAATCATATTGATGCGGTCTTTGGTTCCGGATAAAAAGGAATCGATTTCAATTTCTTTATTTTCAATTTCAGATGATTTCGGATTGATAAGTATTGAAGGATTATCTTTTAGTTTGATAATTCTTACTCCGGCAACCGGTCCGTCCCATGGAATCGGGGAAATTGCCAGCGCTGTTGAAGCGGAGAGAAGCGAAATAAAATCCGGATCGTTTTCTTTATCTATGGTAAGCACTGTCACGACAACTTGGACTTCGCGCCTAACTGCTTGGTCAAAAAGCGGGCGGATAGTGCGGTCAATAAGCCGGCCATTTAAAATCGCGTCATCGGATGATCTGCCTTCCCGGCGCATAAATCTGCTACCGAGAATTTTTCCGGCGGCATAAAATTTTTCTTCATAATTCACCATTAACGGGAAATAATCGCTTTCTTTGTCTTTTTTCCCCATCACAACCGTCGCTAAAACCGTGGTTTCGCCATAAGCGCCGATTACCGCGGCGTCTGCCTGGCCGGCAATTTCCGAAACCTCAAGAATTAATGGTTTTCCGGCGAATTCTGTTTTAAATTGTTTTTTATTTAAGTTCATTTTTTTATATTTTTTATTTTCTTATTTTTAATAGCGCTCTCGGTATTTTTTCCAGTTCAATGAATTCGTCGGCGGCTTCTTTTATTTTTGCCGACGCGCTTCTTGAAAAAGCGGCTACTTCCACAGTGCGTCCCTTGCCCCATTTCAGATATTCCACAAGCGGGACAAAATCGCCGTCTCCGGTGACTAAAATCACCACATCAATGAGATCGGACATTCTTATGGCGTCAACGGCCATTCCGACATCCCAGTCGGCTTTTTTCATTCCTCCGGCAAAAATTTGCAAATCTTTGGTGCGGAGTTCCAACCCCACTTTTTTTAACGCGTCAAAAAAGGCCGATTCGCCTTCCACAGCATCGCTTTTGACAACATAGGCGGTAGCGACAATAAGCTGGCGGTCGCCGATGAGTTCCTTGATAAGCTCTTTATAATTTACTCTCGCTTGGTATAAATTTTTTGAGGAATGGTAGAGATTTTGGATGTCTATAAAAATCCCCACCCTTTGATTTTTCCGTTTCATCTACTGACGCAAATAATGCGAACAATACGAACATATACGAATACCGCGAATAAATTTTTTTCGTAGCATTCGCATACATTCGTAGCTTTGCATTATTTTATTTATTAATTATTTTTTAAGCCCTAATTTTTTAATCAGGGAATTGTAAGTTTTGCTGTCTTTTTTTAAAAGGTAGTCCAATAACTTTCTCCTTTTTCCGACCATTTTTAACAG
>JBBUBH010000008.1:0-3917 GCA_038078395.1 Patescibacteria group bacterium | reverse complement strand
TGGAAGAAATATTTACACTCCGGAAAATCAATAGCAATCTACAAGGCCATCCGCACAGGAAGGCGCTTCCGGGAATTGAAACAACATCCGGCCCGCTTGGTTCCGGACTTTCACAGTCAATTGGAATGGCGTTGGCCGCGCGGCTGGATAATAAAAAATACAGAGTCTATTGCCTGACTTCCGATGGCGAGCACGATGAAGGTAATCATTGGGAAGCGGTAATGTTCGCCGGAAAGCAGAAATCAAAACTGAATAATCTTACAGCAGTTGTTGACCGAAATAATATCCAGATAGACGGATTTACGGAAGACATTATGCCACTTGAACCGCTCCGCGACAAATATGAATCATTCGGCTGGCGCGTGATTGAATGCGACGGGCACAATATTTATGATTTTGTCGCGGCTGTGAATGAGGCAAGGGCGGTGTATGAAAAACCGTCTGTAATAATTGCTCATACGATTCCCGGCAAAGGCGTTGATTTTATGGAAAATGATTATTTGTGGCACGGAAAGCCGCCCACTAAGGAAGAGGCGAAAAAAGCGCTGGTGGAACTCAGGACGCTCGGCGGAAGGATAAAAAGCGAGCATGAATAAAATATTTTCTTAACTTAATATCGGAAATTATCTTTTTGCCGGCACCGGAGTTCGCTTGCTCCGGCGGCAAGCGTCTCCTACGCCTCCTCAGCCGGACTCGCTTCCAGCGAGACCAAGCTCCGGCTGAGTCCGTAGTTGCCGCACAAAAGATAATTTCCAATATTGATTTAATGTTTTTTGCAGGCTGTTAATAAATATTTTTGTCAGCTATTTTATTATTTGATATACTATTAGTTAGTAATTAAAGGTCGTTAATTTAATCAGAATATATAAAAAAATGTTTTGCAGATGCGGATGGAAATCATGGCTTGGCACCGGATTGTGGTGCTTGGCGGTACTTGCTCTCGTTCTTGCTTGGGTTGCGGTATTTAAAAGAGATTTAGTGTTCGGACTTGAACCGCTTGCCTGGTATTGGAACGCGCTTGTAGTCGGCGTTTTAGCCCTTCCTTTGAAGGATAATTGCGCTTCAGGATCGTGCTCTACTGAGTAAGAATCTATTTAAAATAGATTACAAGTTCTCGAGAACTTTTAGGTCCAGCCCCACTTTGTTAAAAGTGAGGCTGGGAAAAAAGTTTTGGAGTGCGTTTATTCAATATGTTAAATAAACACTTAAAATTAAGCCCGAAAATATTTGAACGGGATATTGACCAAAAGCCGACTCGCGATGGATACGGCGAAGGTTTGGTTATTGCCGGAAAAGCGAATAAAAATGTGGTTGTGTTATGCGCTGATTTAAAAGAATCAACAAGATCGGAAGAATTTTCAAAAAAATTTCCTGACAGATTTTTTGAAATGGGCGTAGCCGAGCAGAATATGGCGGCGATAGCCGCCGGACTTGGCGTTTCCGGAAAAATTCCTTTTATTTCCTCTTATGCGGTTTTTTCTCCAGGCAGGAATTGGGAGCAGATCCGCACGACTATTTCTTATAATGATTCCAATGTGAAAATAGCCGGCGCTCATGCGGGGGTTTCTGTCGGGCCTGATGGGGCGACGCATCAGGCGATTGAGGATATTGCGACAATGCGGGTGATGGCGAATATGAAAGTGATTGTTCCATGCGATGCCATTGAAGCGGAAAAAGCTACGGTAGCGGCGGCGAAAATCTGGGGTCCGGTTTATTTGCGCTTCAGCAGGGAAAAAACTCCGGTTTTTACAACCAAAGAAACTCCTTTTGTTCCGGGCAGCGCGGAAATTATTTGGGAATCGTCTGGTAAGAAATCCCGCCTCAAAAATCCGCAAGCGGCAATTATCGGATGCGGGCCTCTATTATATAGCGCGCTTTTGGCGGCCAAAGAACTGGAAGAGGAGGGAGTGGGGACGATGGTGATAAACAGCCATACTGTTAAGCCGCTTGATGAAAAAAAGATTTTGGAAGCGGCTAAAGTTTGCGGAGCGGTTGTTTCGGTTGAGGAGCATCAGGTAGCTGGCGGACTTGGCGGAGCCATAGCTGAATTATTGGCAAAACATTTTCCAGCGCCGATGGAATTTGTCGGCATGCAGAATGTTTTCGGGGAATCCGGCAAGCCGGATGAATTGATAGAAAAATATGGAATGGGAGTTAATTCTATTAAGGATGCGGTTCTGAAAGTTTTAAAAAGGAAATAATAAAATAAGCGCCAATAATTCTTATAAAGACCTATTAGGCTTATAAAATCCGTTGATGCGGATTTTTATCATTAAAATATGTTAAAATTTTAGTAATGCGCGATATTATTACAATTGGTTCGATTACCAGGGATAATTTTTTGGAATTGGATTGCGAAATTATTCCTTGGAAGAAAACACTCCTTAAAAAAGCGCTTGTTTTTCCGTTAGGCGAGAAACTCAGCGTTAAAAAAGTTTATTCCGCTCTTGGCGGAAATTCCGCCAATGCCGGAGTGACTTTCAGCCGGCAGGGATTTAAGACGGCCTGTTTTGGAAAAATCGGCGATGATCTGGCGGGCAGGGAGATTATCAGCCAGCTTAAAAAAGAAAAAGTCCAGCCGTTATTCGCCGTTTCCAAAGAGAAGCCCACGGCTTATTCCGTTATTCTTTTAAAAAATGGCGAACGCACTATTCTGGGCTATCACGGCGCTTCGGATACTATGGGGCTTTCTGATATTCCTTGGAATGAACTGAAAAGCAGATGGTGGTATCTTTCTTTAGCGGGAGATTCTTATAAGCTTTTGAAGCCGTTGCTTTCTTTTGCAAAGAAAAACGGAATAAAGGTGGCGTTTAATCCGAGCAGTTATCATATCAGGCATGCCGGAAAAGAAATTTTGTCTTCTTTAAAAGATGTCGCTTTTTTGGTTCTTAATGAAGGCGAGGCGGCGGAATTAGTTGGTATTCCATTCAGTCGAGAAAAAGAAGTTTTTAAAAAACTTGATAAATTGATGCCGGGGATTGTGGCGGTGACCAACGGGAGGAGAGGTGTTACGGTTTCTGACGGGAAAAATATTTATAAAGCAAAAATATTCAGAGAAAAGAAAATTGTTGATTATACCGGTGCCGGCGACGCTTTCGGTTCTGGATTTACTTCTGCTTTAATGCGCGGTTGGAATATAAAAGAAGCGATTAAACTAGCCAGTGCCAATGCTACTTCGGTGATTGAGAAAATCGGCGCTACAGAAGGAATTTTAAAAGGAAAAGATTTTATTTTAGATGTAAGGTGGAAAAATTTAAAAGTCAGCGTCAGAAAAATTTAGGTATAAAAAAGGATTTTATGAATGATATTTATAATTATTTAGCAAAAATTTTAGGGGTGGATTCTGCCATGCTTGTAAATTTAGATAACATTATGGCCCAGAAAACCGGGAAGGATGGAGTATTGGATAAAGTTTTCAAAGAAAATGAAAAAAATATTAAGAATGTTTTGGAAACTTTTAATTCATCAAATCGGGAGACTTTCCATATTTTAAGCACCCTAAGAAAAACTATTTTTAATCACGAAAGGCAATTTTTGGATTTTTTAAAAATTGTCGAAGGCGGAACGGAATTTGAAAAATCTGCCAAATTAGCCAAAAAGATAACGAAAGTGAAAAAAGGGCTCTTTTTAAAAAAAGAGTGCGCGGAGCAGATACTTAAGAAATGTCCGCCAATAAATCTTTTAAAATATCTTAATATTCCTGATATTAGCAAGGCGTTCGGCTCATATGATATTATGGAAATTTTTTCCGCGCTCCGTTTCATGGAATCCAAGGAATGGATGCATAAAACTTTTGATACGGCCTATAGTAATTTTAAAATCAGTGATTTTGAAGAAAGAGAAATTGAAATAAGGGTTCTTGATCCGATTTGGCAAGAAGTAGGCGAAAAATTTATTGTCCAAAAATATCATAATGT
>JBBUBH010000007.1:0-2917 GCA_038078395.1 Patescibacteria group bacterium | reverse complement strand
CCAAATACTTTTTGCCGTCGACTTCCAGCTCGTCAGGGCCGTATTTTTTAAATAAGACCAAATCTCCGACTTTAACGGACATCGGCACTCTTTTACCGTTTTCATCCAACTTACCCGGACCGGCCGCCACAACTTTTCCCTTGATCGGCTTTTCCTTTTCCGATGTTTCAGGAATAACAATACCCGACTTTGTGGTTCTTACTTCTTCAACCGGCTCTAAAAAAATATGATCGTTTAATGGTTGTAGTTTCATATGACTAGCCACTAGCCACTAGCCACTAGCCACTAGTAATCCCGCTTCGCGGGACTAGTCGCTAATCGCTAAGCACTAGTCGCTTTTAATTTTAAAACGACTTTTAATTTTGTTTATAATTTTAAGCTTTTAGCAGTCCTTCGTCAAGAGTGCTAAATCTTATTTTATAACAAATAAAAGCCCACATAGGTTACACCAGTAAAAATAGTTTTTGCCACTAAATTTATGATAAAATATAAAAATGAAATTACAGATAGAATATCTGAAAAAACGAGCCAATAAACTGCAAAAACAATATGGAAGCCATAACCACAAAGCGATTTGCGGAGCGGGATGCATATCAAATCCAAAAATTTTATTTTTATTCATGAATCCTACAGCAAGAAATTGTTCGGCTATGCCCAGCTGGAAAGGAATAAGGGCCCCGTGGATTGGAACAAAAAATATTTGGAAAATGCTATTCAGTATAGGCATTCTTGAAAAAAATCTGCTTAATCAAATCCATAAAAGCGGCAATATATGGAATGAAAATTTTGCCAATTCCTTATATTCCGAATTAAGCAAAAAATCTTTATATATGACAAACCTGGCAAAATGCACCCAAATTGACGCACGGACGCTGCCCGATTCAATTTTCAGAAATTATCTTCAAGATACGCTGGAAGAAATTTACGCAGTGAATCCAAAATATATAATATCATTTGGTAATCAGGTTTCATCAATTCTATTGGATAAAAAAATAAAAGTTTCTGATTATAAAAACAAGCAATCGGAGTTATTGCGCATAAAAAATAAATGTTTTAATGTTTATCCTGCCTATTACCCAATTGGACAAGGAATGCGGAACATCAACAAAACGATAAACAGGGTGCGATTCATCATAAATAAAACAGGGCGGTTTTAATGCCCTGTTATTTTTGAAAACCAAATATAATCCAAATTACTCCCTCGCCTCAAAGATGGCTGTTCCGAAAGCGGAATATCCTTGATCATTAGGTAATAATCATGCCAGCAAGAACTGCGGAAAAAAATACGGGGAAAGCTCCTCCTTGCGCAAAAATCAATAGTATCGCGCTCATCGTCACGGCCCATACTAATCACCCTTGGCTCCGCCACCTTCCCCAAAATCCATGCCCCAAGAATTGGGCCCAGAACCGAAATATCCGATAATCCCATCATATTATTCCTCGATGATCCGAATAATAGATAGCGCTTCTTCATTGCCCTTTTCAAATATGGCTGAACAGCCAATGCGTGACAGCAGTCATTGATTAAAACTAATCTTCCGGTAAATTTATTGAATAAAATCTCTAATTCGGAATATCCTATTTTTTCATCAGGATAATTGTTATTAAATGCCCAGCACCCCACTCCGCCATGACCGGAATAATAAACAAGCAAATCTTCTCCTTGATGCGAATAAATGATACAACTTAAAATTTCCAAAATTTCACGGCTACTATGCGCAGAACTGCGCAAAAAAGTTGTATTGTGTTTTTCAAACAGCATTTCATCGCGCAAATATCTTATAAGTTTTTTCGCATGGTCAACAGAACTGTTTTTTATGCAAGCGCAACACCTCTCTATTACCTGAATTTTACCATTGACTATTTTAAGATTAACCGCGTCTTCCATCCTGTCAGACACTATAATAACGGCATGCACCGGCTGTCTCCATTTGTCAAAGTTCTTACTTAGAAAATAAATGAAAAATGCCGTAAAGTCAATAAAAATCCGCGTCATTTGAACGCGGACATTATGCTGTTTAAAAATCCTTCTACCTGCTTTCTTGCCAAAGCATAAGCTCTTTCCGGTTGATTCTGAAAATGACGGATTGAAACAGAAATTAAATTTTTAACATATGGATGCTTCCTGATATGCTCGGCATATTGTTTTTCATGCGATTCCTTAGCAGACTCGGTTTTTACTTGAAGCGGCGCCCAAAGTCCATTATTTAAAACCATGATAAAATCCGCCCCCTCCTCATCTAGCCTGTCGCAATGACGATTTTTTAAAAAACCAGTTATCTTTTTTTCTTCTTTAAATCTTTTCAAAACCGTTTCAATGATTTCTTCAGCAAGATTTCCCTGTTCTTTCGGCAAAACTTCTCCGATTATTTATTTTTCAAAGTTAGATAGATTATAACCCCAATCTTAAATTTTATTCAATAGCCCCCTTCAATAATTCTTCTATCCGTTTAGTGTGCGGGTGAAATTCAAGTTCATTATCATTACAAATAATCCGCGGTTTATAAATTTCTGTTTTTTTCAAACTTTCTTCTATTTTCCTGATCTGAATTTTCTTTAAGAATTTTTCTATTGGGTCACCAGGACGGCCGCTCCATGCCCATTCCTTTATTTTTGTAACCCACAGCTTCCTTATATATACATGTCTCTTGTCGCTTTTATACATTATCCTATTATTCATCCAACCGGCATTCGCATCATAAAATTCCTGAATTTTTACCGGATCGCCAAAAACCGGAACAAGCGACTGATAAAGATTTTTCCAATATTCATTATGCGGGGGCGATAAACGGTATGCCGCCGGAGTCACAAAATGACTGAAACAAAATTTATCTTTAGCGCAATGCGAACCTACAAACGCGCGCGAACACCACGAAGAACTTTTCCGGCGCCAGCCGAATAAACCGAAAACAAACCA
>JBBUBH010000006.1:0-2530 GCA_038078395.1 Patescibacteria group bacterium | reverse complement strand
GGTTATGTTCCGCAGGAAGCCTTTTTGTTAAATGACACCATAGAAAATAATATAAAATTTTACGACAACTCCATTACTTATGAAGATATGGTTTCTGCCGCCAAAATGGCGAATATTTATGAATTTATTGAAGAGCAGCCGCAGAAATTCCAGACTGCAGTCGGTGAAAGAGGAACTCTTTTGTCGGGAGGACAACGGCAGAGGATCGCTTTGGCAAGAGTATTGGCGCGCAAACCTCAAATTTTGATTTTAGACGAAGCCACCAGCTCACTGGATAATGAGTCGGAATTATTCATTCAAAAGGCCATTGAGGGCTTGAAGGGCAAAATGACTATACTTATAATAGCCCACAGATTATCTACGGTTATGATTGCGGATAATCTGATGATTTTAGAAAAGGGAAACATTATTGAAAGCGGCAGCCCGAAAGATTTATTGCAGGATGAAAATACTTATTTTTATAAAAATTTCAATTTAATGGAAAAAAATTATGGAGGAAATTAAAACCGGTAAAAAATTAAAACTTGACGGCGAGCGCATTTATCTGCGGACCCTGGAAGCGGCTGATGCCACGGAAGAATATTGCGGCTGGCTTAATGATCCCGAGGTAAATCGTTTTTTAGTGACTAAAAGCTCCACCGTTGATGAACTACGTTCGTATATCATTAAAAAAACTGGGCAGCCGGACATTTTATTTTTAGGAATATTTTTAAAAGATGGCGGCAAACATATAGGCACGATAACATTAAGGGGTATTGATTTGACTGCCGGTAAAGCCACAATTGCGATGATGATAGGCGACAAGAATTATTGGGGGAAGGGATTGATTGGCGAGGCAATGCGTCTTTTGACCGGTTATGCTTTTAAAAATTTGGATTTAAAAGAAATCGAATTGGGAGTTGTTTCTCAAAATGTTTCCGCCATCCGCGCTTATGAAAAAATGGGCTTTATTGAAACTGGAAGAAAACTTGGCGTAAAATATGGCGATGAAAATTACGATGAAATTATGATGGCGCTTAAACGCGAGCCATAAATTTTTATATTTATGAAAAATATCCGCATTATTCCCCAACTTAATATCAAGGGGACGAATGTAGTGAAACCGATTCATACTGAGGCACTGCGTGTAGTGGGAAGGCCCGAAGAATTAGCCATGCGTTATTACGAGGATGGAGCAGATGAGCTTTTGTATTTGGATATTGTCGCCAGTTTATATCAAAGGAATTTAGATTTTGAATTACTGAAATCAGTTGCTGAAAATATTTTTATTCCCATAACGGTAGGTGGCGGTATCAGGAATATCCACGATATCAATAATGCGCTCCGCGCCGGAGCGGATAAAGTGGCTGTAAATACTTATGCAATCCGTCATCCGGAGTTTATTTCAGAAGCCGCTAAAGAATTTGGTTCGCAATGCATTACTCTTTATGTTGAGGCCAAGCTTCAATCCGACGGGACATATGAGGCTTATACGGATGGAGGAAGAGAGCGTTCCGGTCTTAATGTAATTGAATGGATTCGCCGTGGTATTGATTTGGGGGCGGGCGAAATTCTCATTTCATCTGTTGACCGTGACGGCACATGCAAGGGTTATGATTTGGGATTAATAAAGCAGATAACTGCCATTTCTTCGATTCCGGTGATTGCCCATGGAGGCGCAGGAAATCTGGAATCTATAGAGAAAGTTATTAAAGATGGCGGAGCTGATGCTGTTTCAGCCTCCTCAATTTTTCATTACGGGGATTTTAATATTGGAAATGTTAAAGATTATTTAAGTAAAAAAAGCATTAATGTCCGCATTTAAAAATATGAATCCCAAGATTACAATAATAGATTATGGCATAGGCAACATTCAAAGTGTGAAAAAGGCCTTTAATTTTTTGGGCGCGAATGTTTCGGTTTCTGAGGATGCGGGTGAAATTTTGGCGTCTGATGCCGTTATTTTGCCGGGAGTCGGGTCGTTTGAAGCTGGAATGCGCGGTTTGAAAGTTCGCGGACTTGTGGATGTTGTGAAAGAAATCGGAGCTAAAAATAAGCCGATGCTGGGAATCTGTCTTGGGGCGCAATTGATGCTTTCGGAGGGTCATGAATTCGGAATTTTCAAGGGCTTGGATATTATTTCGGGAAAGGTGGTTCACTTTCCAGATCTGGCAAATAAAGAAAAAATACCGCAAATCGGCTGGAATAAGGTTTATGCGCCGGGGGAAGTTTTCTGGAAAGGAACAATATTTGATTCAATTCCGGATAATTTATCTGATTTCTATTTTGTGCATTCATATACTTTGGTTCCTGATAAAAAAGATAATATTTTTGGCCTGACTAATTATGGCGGCCATAAGTTTTGTTCTATTATAAGGAGCGGTAATATTTATGGTTGCCAGTTCCATCCTGAAAAAAGCGGAAAGGTAGGATTAGAAATAATTAAGAATTTCATAAAAATTATATGAAAAATAAAGAAGGGGAAAAAACGGCAAGATTCGGACTTCCGTCAGAAATAAAATTTTGTAAAAAATGCGTGATGCCCAATACA
>JBBUBH010000005.1:0-4244 GCA_038078395.1 Patescibacteria group bacterium | reverse complement strand
GCTGGCCGAGATTGGCATTGAGCTTTTTGGCTCTCTGCTTCATCACTTCGCCGTTCACGCTGGACTCGCCGGACTTCAGGAACTCCACGAGGTCGGGGACGAACTGCTTCCCGTCAAACTCCGGACCGGGCTCTACAAGCTCCCAGCCGTCCTTAGTTTTGTCGTATTTGAAGGACAGTGGCAAGATCACCATCTCTCCCTTTTTAAGGAAGGGATTACGCCCTTCATTGAAGTCCACTAGCTGCTGCTTCGTGCGGGCGCCACTTCTCAGTTGACGGATGAGATCCTGAATCGGACCCAGCACATCTTGGCTCGCCCCTTCGGACAAGCCACGACGATTTTTCGTTTTCATCGCCGCACTCTCCTTTGATTTCTTGATTTAAGGTACATCAACTCGCTATTAAGCGAATTAAAATAAAGATAGCACATTTAATCTACCTTGTCAATAGCAATAAATCAGCTATTTTCCTGCCTCCATTCCTCTATTTTTTTATGATTTCCAGAAAGCAGAACTTTAGGCACTCTCATGACCTTTGACATTTGACCTTTGACATTTGACTTGATGATTTCCGGTTTCGTATAAACAGGATAAGTTCCTTTTACTTCTTCAAGCGACTGCAATTTTCCGAGAACGCCGGGAATCAATCTGGACACCGCTTCAACCACTGCCGCCGCCGGAAGTTCGCCGCCGGAAAGCACAAAATCGCCAACAGACAATTCTTCATCGGCCACATATTTTGCCACCCGCTCATCAACGCCCTCATATCGGCCGCAAATAAAAATCAGCCGGTCGTATTTTGCCAAACGGTGCGCTTCTTTCTGATCAAATTTCTTTCCGCGCAAAGATAATAAAATTACTCTAACCTTTGACTTTTGACTTTTTCCTCCGAAGGAGGATCCGCCTCCGGCGGAGACATTTGACTTTATGGACTGCACCGCCCTTACTATCGGTTCAACTTTTAAAACCATTCCAGGTCCGCCGCCATACGGGCTGTCATCAACTTTACGATGTCCCGACCATTTGGTCGAGGATCCTCGATCGCCACGCGATCGGGACTTATCATCAGTAAAATCGCGCAAATTATGCGTTTTAATTTCAATAAGCCCATTTTTCTGAGCTTTTTTAATCAGCGATTCACTAAAATACGAATCCAAAATTTTCGGGAAAATTGTTATGATATCAAATCTTTTCATGACTAGAACCTATCTCAATAATAATTCCTAACGCGATACTTGCAAATTTTATTCAGAACAAGAAGCAAGGAGGAAATCGCAGCTTGAGCTGCCTTTCCGACGAGCGACGATGTTATGAATATAAATTTGCTGTATCCCTCCGGGTTGCGGTTAAAATGAAATATTTCTTCGTCGTTCCTCCTTGATATAAGCTTAGCTATAATCTCGTTGTCACTCCTTGAACTATTTCATTTTACCTCACAACGCGTTGCGAATCTATTATTGAGACAGGTTCTTAATTATAATGCGTTAGAACAAAAACTAAAATCCCCCCGCTTAGCGGGGGGATTTTATATATTCTTTGCTTTCTATTAAAATTCGGAAGCGGGTCCTCTGTCAACGAAAGGCGCCCTTGTGGAACCTTCCGGCTCTTCAATCTTAAGATTGACGCGGGCATTATTCCTAATGCCGACGATCCTCAAAAGCGAACGGATGGCTTTGGCGGTAGCGCCTTGGCGGCCCACAACCAATCCCATGTCTTTTGCATTCACTTTCAAAGAAAGCAAAACCCCCATTTCGTCTACTTTGCGAGTAACCTGAACTTCATTCGGATTCTCAACAATAGACTTTACCAGATATTCCAAGAATTCCTGATCATTTGGTGCTGTTGCCATAAATCTATTCTGATTTGCTTAACTTTTTTTCTTAACTTCCCGACCTTTCATTATTAATTAGTATGCTACTACAAAAAATCAACTTTGTCAACTCCCCCCTTCGCCGTTATTCCGCTTTCTTCCCTTCTTCCTTCTTATCTTCCGCCTTTTCCTCTTTCACTTTTTTCGGCTGTTTATGGACGGCAATTTTCTTTCCTTCTATAATTTTATTTTTCAATAATAAATTATTAACCGTATCGGACATCTGCGCTCCATTTTTCATCCAATATAAAATCCTTTCCTTATCAAAAGAAGAAGCGTCTTTATGCGGATCATGCCAACCCAAAACTTCCAGCTGCTTGCCGTTTAATTTTGAACGCTTTTCGCCGACCACCAAACGATAAGAAGCTTGGTGCTTTTTTCCCCGGCGCTGTAAACGAATCATTAACATAATAAAATTAGGGTTTAGGTTATAGGGTTTAGGGTATAGGATTTAATTTTTAGTGTCAACTCCTTATTATTCCAATTTCAACGATAAAACCTTAGAAACACCGTCCCCTTCCATTGTAATTCCGTACAGGACATCCGACGCTTCCATAGTCGCGCGGTTATGAGTGACAATAATAAATTGGGTTTTCTTGGAAAAATCCCGCACGATGTCCGCAAAACACTTGGTATTTTTTTCGTCAAGCGCTGCGTCAACTTCATCAAGCACCAGAAACGGAGGCGGGCTGACTGAAATCAGCGCAAAAAGCGCCGCTATGGAAACCAGGCTTTTTTCTCCGCCAGAAAGCATATCCAATCCCCTGACTTTTTTTCTCGGCAAACTCAAATCAATTTCTATACCCAGTTGTTTCAAACATTCTTCTTCCTCTTCTTCCGCCACTATTTCCGCCACCGGTTCAGCCGCCTGCCCCTCAAGTCCGCCAAGTTCCTCTTCCAACGGCTTACAGATCTCCGGTTTTTCCAAAAACAGCTTCGCCTTGCCTCCGCCAAACATCAGATTGAAAAATTTATCAAATTCCACATTAATTTTTTCAAGCGAATCATTGAAGCCAAAATTTATCTTTTCGTCCAATTCTTTAATGAGAGTGCCAAGATCTCCCGCCGCTTTTTCCAAATCGCCAAGCTGGCCGGCCAAAAAATTATGCCGGGTTTCCGTTTCCCGCGCTTCCGTCAGAAGCGTCTGATCTATATCGCCTATCGCCGCAACTTCAGAACGGAGCTTCAGCATTCTCCGTTCAAGCGAAAACATATCTTCTCCGCTAACCGGCGCAAAAGATTGGTTTTTCATAAAATCTTCAAAATCTTTCACGCTTCTTCCCATCTGAGAACACTGATTTTCCAAATCCTGTTTTTTTAGATTAAAACGTTCTATTTCAAAAAACAGCTTATTCTTGGCATTATCTAATCTCATTATCTCTTCTTTCTTTTTTTCCACTTTTTCAAAAACTCCGCGGAACTCCTCATTGAAATGCTCAAATCCCTTTGTCGCCTCTTCCTCAGAATGGGAAAGTTTTTCCAATTCCTCGCGGATCGGCGCCATTTTCCCCATTAAAACGTCCTTTGCCGCTTTCAAGTCGCCGATTTCATTTTTATTTTTTGAAGAAGCGTCGGTGGCTCCGGAAATCTTATCAAGCAGGATTTTCAAATCGCCATGAATTTTTTCCAGCTCCTGCTCCCTTAAAAGATTGCCGATTATTTCTTTTATTTCACCAAGCAACACCATAAGCTCTCCCGCGCGGAGGTCCACTTTCTCACTAGCAACAACAGAATGCAAAAATTCTATTTTCACCTCCAATCTGCTGATTTCCCTTTCAATTTCCGAACGTTGGTTAAAAAACTCCCCCTTCTTTTTTCTGATTTCAATAATCTGATCTTTCTGTTTTGGCTGGCCCGATTCAACTTTTTCCAGAGTTTTTTTCAATTCTTCCAGCTCATTATTTTTAACGGAAATTTCAGCATCTATTTTTTTAATTTCCGGATTTACTTTTTCCAATCCGCCGTGAATTTCTTTCAATTTGTTTGAAAAATAAATATTTTCGCTTTCTTTCAGTTCTTTTTCAACATCCGCAAGCTTTTCCCATTTAGATGTCTGCCGCTTCAAAAATCTTAAATGCGGTTCAATTTCTTCTATCATTGCCCGGACTTTTTCTATATTTATGGAAGTATTTTTAAGCTTTCTTTCCGCCTCGTGTTTTTTAAGCTGGTATTGCCGAAGGCCTAAAATTTCCTCAATCATCGCCCGGCGTTCCTGCGGCGTTACCCGGACAAACAAGTCGCTTGAACCCTGATTAATAATAGAAAGCCCGCGCGTTCCAAGGCGGACTTTGGCGAAAAAATCAATTATATCTTTAAGGCGGACTTCCGCTTTATTCAAAAAATACTGGGAATTTCCGTCGCGGCCGATTCTCCTGA
>JBBUBH010000004.1:0-5770 GCA_038078395.1 Patescibacteria group bacterium | reverse complement strand
CGATTTGGTCTCTAATCAGCGCTTTGACGTAATCCGGATCCGGATGGCGGTGGCGGGGAAGCCTAATTAGAATTGATTTCAGTTTTTCCCTGATGTCGTCCAGTAATCCTTTATTTTCTTTAAGATAAATGAAGCCGCGGGAAATAATGTCCGGATTTTTTATAAGTTTTCCACCCTCTCTGTTTATTGTTGAAATAATTACCACCATTCCTTCTTCAGAGAGCATGCGTCGGTCGCGGAGCACGACTTCCTCCACATCGCCGACTCCGAGGCCGTCAACCATCACGTAGCTTGCCGGAACCGATTTATCCGTCACTTTAAATGATGTCTTGGTTATTTCTGCGATTTGGCCGTTATCCATCATAATCGTGTTTTCTGCCGGGGCGCCAAGTTTTTGCGCGATTTTGGCGCAGGCTCTCCGTTTAAAATAATAAGCATATATCGGCACGACAAATTTTGGCCTGATCAGGTCTATCACTATTTTCAGATCTTCCTCTCTGGCATGTCCGCCGGAATGGATATCAAGAAGTTTGGAATTATAAACCTCGTCAACCTGGCGGGCGATATTGTCCTGAAGCATTTGCACGCTTCTTTCATTGCCCGGAACTACCGATGAAGAAAATATGACTGTGTCTGTTTTTTTGAATTTTACTGTTTTGTGTTCGCCATTTGCGATGCGCATTAATCCGGCTTTTGGTTCTCCTTGCGTGCCGGTTGAGATAATCAGAATTTGGTCATCTTTATATTTATGTATTTCTTCAATGGGAATTATCTGGCCCTTTTTTACTTTAATGTAGCCGAGATTTTGGGCAATTTGCACATTATCTTTCATTGACCGGCCGTTAAGAGCGACTTTTTTTCCCAACTTATCGGCGATTTTTATTATTTCGGCAATGCGGGTCAGAAGCGAGGCGAAAGTTGCCACAATCGTTCGCCCTTTTGAGTTTCTGAATAAATCTTCAAGATTTTTTTCAATCAGTTTTTCCGGGAGCGAACTGCCTTCAATATCGGCGTTGGTGCTGTCCAGAAAAGCGGCAAGGATGTTTCTTTTTCCAAGTTGTTTGAATATTTCAAGATTTTGGGGTTTGCCGTCAATATCGTGTTCCACGCGGAAATCGCCGAAATGGACCATATTGCCGGCGGGCGTTTCTAAGATAAAACCAAGCGCGTCAGGAACAGTGTGGTCAATATTGAAAAATTCCGCCCGGAAATACTCAGATATTTTTATTTTATCCCCGTTTCTTATCGTCTGGATTTTTGGTTTTGGAAGTTTGGGAAATTCTTCAAATCTTTTTTCTATCAGGGCCTTGGTAAGCGCGGCCGTATAAATAATCGGATAGCCAAGTTTTTCCGTTATGTACGGAAGAGCGTGGATATGGTCGTAATGGGCATGGGTTATGATTATCCCCCTGACATTTTTCTTTTTCGGCTCAATATAGCTGACATTCGGGATAATATAATCTATTCCCGGGGTTTCTTCTTCGGGGAATTGGATCCCAACATCAATTACGACTATTTCATTTTGATATTCAAAGAATGAGCAATTCCGGCCGATTTCTTCCATGCCACCCAATGGCACGAATCGCAAAATTCCCTCTTTTGAAGAATTGTCTTTTCTTTTATTTATTATTTTTTCTGTTTTTCTTATCATATATTTTAATTGTAATTATTTTTTTTATTTTTATTTTTTGAATTTTATTTTTTACTTTAGACTTTTAACTTTTTACTTTTCTTTGTGCCCAGGGCGGGATTCGAACCCGCACAGTCTTGCGACCGCACGCACCTGAAGCGTGTGCGTCTGCCAGTTTCGCCACCTGGGCCTATTTAAATACTCTTGTCGTGTCTAAATACCAATTAGAAACGTTTTTAAACCGTTCGGATGGGGTATTTATTATTTTTTCATCAAATCCGCCAAAATTTTTCGGCGCTATATAGATGTAAAGCGGCGAATAAAGAAAAATAGCCGGACTATCCTCGCCCATCGTCTTTTGAAGTTGAGACAGCTCTTCTTTTCTGGAATTTTCATCCGGATTTTTGCGGATTGATTCCAATAGCGAATCGATCTTTTTATTCTCATAAAGCGACAGATTCAGTCCCGGATAAAATCTTTGCGATGAATGCCAGAAGGCGAATATATCAGGATTATTTTTCAGGATATTCCCAAAGAGGATCATTTCATAATTCCTGTTTTTCAGGATTTCGTTTGTTATATCCGAAGGATTGATGGCGATAGTATTCAGTTTTATTCCTATTTTTTCCCAATTATTTTTGATTATTTCCGCAGTTTCGGCAAGAAACGGGATTTGGGGAACGATAATGGAAAATTCCAGCTGTTCCGCTTGCTTCGATTTATTTTTTTCGCGGATATTTGTTTCCGGATTGGCGGTCCAGCCGGCTTTGTCCAGAATTTCATTGGCTTTTTCAATTGAAAATTCATTTTCGGGATTAGAAAGGTTATTGTAGCCGCTGATAACCGGAAGGATCGGGCCATTCGCCATTATTGCCTTGCCGGCAAATATTTTATCAATTATTTCCTGTTTGTTGACGGCGAGATTCAGTGCTTTGACTATATCTTTGTCGGCAAGCATTGTTTTAGCGCTTTTATTGATAAAAATCGCGTAATATTGTGGGATAATTTTTTCCAGGGTCGAATAACCGAGAGTTATATTTTCAATAAATTTCGGATTTATGCCGCCGAATCCGTCGATTTCCCCTTCATTAAAAGATTCAATGAGTTTTTCGCTTGATGGATAAAATGACAGATCAAATTTTTTAATGAATGGTTTATTGCCGGAAAAATATTCATTCGTGTCAAGATGGTAAATTATTATAAACCCATCCTTCTTTTTTTCAAAAGAAACGAATTTATACGGTCCGTTGCCGACAGGTTCCAGATTGTAATTGGATAAGCGGAAATTTTCCGCCGGAATGCTTCCGAAAATATGCTTCGGGATGATTTTCAATTCTTTCAGGTTGTCCAAAAAATAAATATAAGGCGTTCTCAGCGCTATTTCTATTTCCCTTTCGCTTATGCGGTCAATGGTGACGCCCTGCCATGTTTGCAGGAGAGGAGATCGGCTGCCGGTGTTTTGGATCGTATCAATTGTGAAAATAACATCATCGCTGGTAAGCGGCTTGCCATCGCTCCAGCGCAGGTTATCTTTCAAGATTATATTCCATGTTTGTCGGTCTTCGCTTATTTTATAATCTTTGATTAAATCGGTTAGACTGGCGAAAAGCAGTTCCGTTAAATCGCGGTCTGTGTCATTTGTTCCGGCAATAACCGGATTTATTGCAATCGGCTGGCCGACGATTCCTTCGCGGTATATGCTGCTCTGTACGGGAACTTTAACCGTCGTCGCTTGAAAAATAAGGAGGAAGAGCATGATTCCGGAAATCAGGAATACAATAAAAGAGCCGTCAAAGATGTGCCGTTCGGTTTTGGTGAAGTGTTTGTAAATTTGAATAAAAATATTCGGCATTCTGGTAAAAAAAGCGGTAAGCCGTTCCCCGGTTATTAGAAAACCAGATCAATAAGCGCCAGACCGGCAAATGCTATCGCTAAAACAATTGTTCCTCCAAAAATAAATTTTTCCAGTCCCCGCCTTGTCTGATAAAAACTTTCTCCTCCGCCTCCTCCGCCCAAAATTCCGGATAAACCAGAAGAACGCTCTTGAAGAAGTATGAGCGCGATTAAAAGTATGGAAACGACGATTTGCGCGATTGCGAGAGCCATAAAATTATAGGTTATAGTTAAATTAATTTTCCTTGCCTGAATATATATTTTGACAGGAAGTTCAGCAGAAAATTCAAAACAGAAATAAGAAGCGTGCCGTATATAAGAGGTTCAATTCCTGTAATTGTAACATTCTCGCTGAAAATGTCAAGAAGATGCAGCATTCCAGCATTGATGGCGATTGTGAACAGTCCGAGAGTCAGGAAGACAATAGGAGAAAGAATTAATTTTACAAGGGGGCGGATATAAAAATTGATAAGCGTGAAAATGCCGGCGGCTATCATCAGATTCACCGGATTGTGCGAAATTTCAAATCCCGGGATGAATGTCCCGGCAATAAAAAGAAGGACGAAATTAAATAAAAGAAAAAATGTAAAGCGGAATAAAAGGCGCATTTATATGCTTATTGTAGCAATTTTAGCAGGCTTTGACCAGTCATTTCTTTTGGTTTGGGGATATCCATCAGTTCCAGAACGGTCGGCGCTATGTCGGAAATTATTCCGATTGTCTCTTTTTCCGACATTTCTATTTCTGCCTTTGATTTTGGTTTGGCAAATCCGTTTCCTATGAGATAAACCGGCACCGGCGACGCGTCATGTTTTGTTGTCGGCTGTCCGGTTTTTTCATCAGTTAAGTTTTCCATATTGCCGTGGTCGGAAGTTATTACAAGCGTTGAATCGGATTCAAGCGTCGCGCGGACAAGCGATCCGATATTTTCGTCGATTATTTTCACGGCCATTTTCGAGGCCTCATAATTTCCAGTGTGCGCGACCAGATCTCCATTGGCATAATTTACGACTATGAAATTAAATGATTTTTCATTTATGGCCTGCAATACTCTCGCTGTAATTTCATTCGCCTGCAATTCCGGTTTTTCCGCATGGCTGATTACTTTTTGCGATGGCACCAGCACTCTGTATTCTCCCGGAAACGGCTGTTCTTTGTAGCCGTTGAAAAAATAAGTGACATGCGCGTATTTGTCCGTTTCGGCGATATGCAGCTGAGTTTTTCCGCTGTCGGAGATTGTTTTTGCGAGCGTATTTTCCACATTCTGTCTCGGGAAGGCGATTGGGGCTTTGATGTCTTTTGAATATTCAGTCATGGTGGCGATATAAAGATTGCTGAATTTTTTTACCGGGAATTCGGAAAAATTTTCAACAATGAAGGCGGAAGCGATTTGTCTTGCCCTGTCTTCCCTAAAATTGAAAAAGAGCAGGGCGTCATTGTCTTTTACGCAGGCGTCCGGATTTATCACGCGCGGTTCCGGGTATTCGTCATTATATCCTTTGTCATAAGCATTTTTCACAGCTTCATCTATATTTGCGGCCGCCGAAGCGGTTCCCGTCATTGCATTGTATGTTTCTTGGGTGCGATCCCAGTGCTTGTCGCGGTCAAGGGCATAAAATCGTCCTGAAATGCTTCCTACTTCCCATCCGCCGCCGGTTTCATCGCGGAGTTTTTGTATAAGTTCCAGAGCTGATTTCGGCCGGCTGTCTCTTCCGTCGGTAAAAATAAGAAGATTGATTTTGGGGACTTTTTCCGCTTTTGCCAGATTTATCAGATGCGCGATGTGGTCAAAAGAAGCGTGCACATTTCCTTCCGTGATAAGACCGGCCAGATTAAGGGCGCTTTTATTCTTTTTTGCGTGTTCAAACGCGTCCAAAAAAATTTTATTTTTATCAAAACTTTTATCCTGGATTGAAATGGTGATGCGTGGAAAGTTCTGGTAAAGCACTTTTCCCGCCCCGATTGTCAGATGGCCTACTTCGCTGTTGCCTTCTTCATTCCAGGGCAGGCCGGCTGAAATCCCGGATGCTTGAAGCGCCCCAATTGGAAAATTGGCTTTTATATAATCAATATTCGGCGTTCCCTGGGAATAAATAGGATTGGATTCATTCTTCGGGCCGATGCCCCAGCCGTCCAAAATAACCAAGATTACTTGACGTTTTTTCATATCATAAAGTATAATACAAAATATCGTTTAATATAAACATAAATTCAAAACAATTAATCAAGTTCCTAATAAATTCAAAA
>JBBUBH010000003.1:0-3379 GCA_038078395.1 Patescibacteria group bacterium | reverse complement strand
CCGCTTTGTTTTTGTTTTACCATTACTTTGAAAGAAAAAATCAAAGGTTCTCACCGCACATTATTATAAATTTTTAAAAATGTATGCGGGACCCCGCCCCGCTAAGCGAGGCGGTGGGAATCCCTGCCTGCCGGCAGGCAGGCTCCCGCTTCCGCCAAAATTGGAAATAAAAAAACCAGCGAATTTCCGCTGGTTTATTTTTTTTACTAATCCTTAACCAATCCGCATCAAATCATTTTATAAGTACTTGCTATTTGATTCTTCCGGAGCTCTTCTATAATCCAGCGGATCAAATCAGAATTCAAAACTTTGGACTGATCAATTGCCCGGCCGTCTGGATTCAGAAATTTAGACGCGATACTTTCCGGATTCTTATATTCTCCCATAACAGCCATTTGAATAAATTCCAAAGTTTCTTTGACCATTTCCACCGCGTCTTCCAATTTTTCCGTAAACGGCTCAGTGCTAAGCAGCATCTTAAAATTATGCCCCGGACCGCGATAGATTAAAATGGAATATTTGCTGCTATTTTCTTTCTTAGCAATCAGGATTTCAAGATCATTCGGATGATTAAAAATCTCCAGAGCAGTAGACATGGTTATTCCCGACATGATATTTCCCCTTTTTGATTGACAATTTACTATGTAAGATTCTATCAGAAATATCTTAAATTGCAAGAAAACAATGTGCTTAGCTCAAATTATCCCGCAAATTTATAAAAATCCGCATAAAAGCGGATTTTTTGTTTCATAAGTTATACTTAATGTAAGACACCAATTATGGAAATAACATATAATGTAACCAAAAAATCATTCTGGGCGCTTAAAGTGAATGAGGTTTTAGATCTGCTTGAAACAACAAACAATGGCCTGACCGATGAAGAAATAAAAGAAAGGCTGAAAATATTCGGAAAAAACGAGATTGAGGAGCGGAAAAAAATCGCAAAGCTTAAATTATTCCTTAATCAATTTAAAAACCCGCTTATATTCCTGCTAATTATCGCGGGAATAATCACTCTGATTGTAAAAGATTATACCGGTACGGCGGCAATTTTTTCCGCCGCTTTTATAAACTGCATTCTCGGTTTTTATCAGGAAAACAAAGCGGAAGAAGCCCTAACCCATCTCAAAAGCTACATCAAGGAAAGAGTGAGGGTTATGCGCAATGACAGAGAATTTGAAATTGACTCCCGCGACCTTGTTCCCGGCGACGTCATAAGAATATCGCAAGGAAACCGCATCCCCGCTGATTGCCGCCTTGTCTATACGAATAATTTTCTGGTTGACGAAGCAATTCTCACCGGCGAAGCTTTACCGGCAAATAAATCAACGGATCCGGTAAATTTTGAAATGGCTATCGGCGACCAGAGTCCAATGGTCTTCAGCGGCACAATGGCCGTGCAAGGATTTGCCAACGCGGTTGTCTGCCGCATCGGACCGGAAACGGAAATCGGGCGAATCGCCTCATTGGTAAAAAATCAAAAACAAGATAAAACTCCGCTCCAAAAAGCCATTTCTGATTTCAGCATCAAAGCCAGCATCATCATACTCCTTGCAACGACCGCCATATTCTTCATAGGAACTGTCGCCGGAAATTCCATATTGGAAATGTTCCTGACTTCAATCGCAATTCTCGTATCGGCTATTCCCGAAGGATTGCCTGTCGCCATGACCGTCATCCTCGCCATCGGAGTCCAGCGCCTTGCAAAAAAGAACGGCATCATCAGAAAACTTCTGGCAGTAGAAACCCTTGGCAGCACATCCGTTATTCTGACCGACAAAACCGGAACGCTTACCGAAGCCAAAATGGAACTTTCCAAAGTAATCAATTACAGCAATACGAAAGATTTTAATGAAGAAACAATAATGAAATTTTCCCTGGCGGATTCCGATGTCATAATTGAAAATCCAAAAGATCCCTATAATAAATGGCGGATTATCGGCCGGCCGCTTGAAATAGCCTTGGTCAGGGCCGCCGGTAAACACGGAATACTGCCGCATCATCTGAAAAAAGAATTGAAAGTGCTTAATTATCTGCCATTCAATTCGTCGAATAAATTTTCAGCTTCAATAATAGAATATAAATCAAAAATATTCTTATGTTTAATGGGGGCGCCCGAAATATTGATCCGCGTTTCAACTGAAACGCCCCATGAAAAACGGAAAGAAATAATGAAAGAAATTGATAAAATCGCCTACAACGGCGAACGGATCATCGGGATCGCAATAAAAGAAATGGCGCGCGAAGAGGAAATATTCCTCGCGCCGAAACAAAAATTCAGCGGCCTCAAATTCTTAGCGGCAATTTCATTCACCGACCCGATCAGGCCGGGCGTCCGGAACACAATCCATAAAATAGAACAGATCGGAATAAGAACAGTCATCGTCACCGGCGACCACCGCGGAACGGCGGAAGCCGTGGCAAAAGAACTCGGTTTTCCAATCAAGGAAATAAATGTGATAAACGGAACCGAACTGGACGCAATGTCCAACGAAGAACTGAAAAACCGGCTCCCTTACCTGCGCGTGGTATCCCGCGTCAGTCCGGAAGGAAAAATGAAAATCGCCAAAGCCTTCCAAGATATCGGCAAAGTAATCGCCATGACCGGCGACGGAATAAACGACGCCCCCAGCTTAAAACAAGCCGACATCGGCGTGGCAATGGGATCGGGAACCGATGTCGCAAAGGATATCGCTGAATTAGTGCTTCTTGATAATAATTTTGAAACAATCGTGGCGGCCATTGAAGAGGGCCGGCGCACAATGGAAAATATCAGGAAAGTCATCATCTATCTTTTTTCCGATGTTCTGAATGAATTGCTGCTTATCGGAAGCTCCTTAATCTTTAGCGCATCAATTCCCTTGAACGCCCTTCAAATATTATGGGTAAATATGATTGAAGACAGCGCCCCAGCTCTTTCTCTTGCCTTTGAAGACCATATGGATTATCTCCTTATGAAACCTAAAAAAACTCCGCTAAAACTTTTAGATGCGGAAATGCAAAAACTGATTGCCATCTGCGGAATTCCCACCGCCCTGATCCTTTTTGGAATATACGCCCTGCTTCTAAAACAGGGATTTGATCCTGAATTAGTAAGAACTTTTGTCTTTGCTTCTTTTGGAACGTATTCGCTATTCACGATATTTTCTTTAAGAAATCTAAGGAAAAGCATTTTCAAATATGATTTTTTTTCAAACCAATATCTTTTAGCCAGCGTCGGATTGGGGCTGCTGCTTATAGCGATAGCCATATATATTCCATTTTTCCAAAACCTACTGGAAACAGTTCCTCTGCCGCCAATATGGATTTTGGGCGTTCTCGGAATAGGATTTATGAATATGCTGATTATTGAATTTGGAAAGTGGATGTACCGAAAATA
>JBBUBH010000002.1:14971-20250 GCA_038078395.1 Patescibacteria group bacterium | reverse complement strand
GGGATAATTTTTCAATACTTTTTTTCTGGAATCAGAAAAATTATTATATCGGCGGACTTGATCCGATTTTCCAATATGATTATAGTCCGCGGCTGTATTGGGAATATTATTTTCTTTCCAAGGATATCACGGATGAGTTTACTTGCGGCGATTTGGATTGCAGCCCGGAGGGGCGTAAAGAAACTTACATGGCGTTGACAGACGATTTTAACGCAAAATATGTTTTTATAGAGCAGAAACGCAATCCGGTTTTTTACAGTTTTTTGGAACAAGATCCGAGATTTGAAAAGAAATTTTCGTCAGCTAATAACCGGGAGACGGTATTTCTGATTAAAAGATAGCCGGATTATTATCGGTAAACCGAACTGGTTTTTTCAATCATTTGTTTTAGATCGAATTTTTCCTGAACGATTTTTTTTGCCGTCGTTTTCAGTTCATCGGCGATATTTTTGTTTTTAATGAGCCCCTGAACCGCCTTTGCCAGCATTTCCGGATTTTTTTGGGAAACCATCAGGCCATTTTCATGATTTTTGATTATTTCCGGTATTCCTCCGGTTTCAGTGACCACAATCGGCAATTCGGCCGCCATAGCTTCCAATAAAATATAAGGAAGGCCCTCTTTAATTGACGACATAACGAAGACATCAAAAGCTTTCAGATACCGGGCATCATTCCCGGTTGGATCAATGATAAAAAACCTGCCTTGAAGTTGTAAGTTGTAAGTTGTAAGTTGTAAGTTTTTTGATTCCGGTCCGTTTCCGATAATGAAAAAAATAGCATCCGATATCAATGCCGCTGTTTTTATGAAAGTTTCGTAATTTTTTTCTTTGACTAGCCGGCCGATGGAACCGATCCAGGGGGTATTAGTCGAAAGTCGAAAGTCGAAAGTCGAAAGTTTTTTAATGATTTCTTTTCTTGCCGTTTGTTTGTCTAAAAATTTGATATCCGGGCTTATTCCATTATGAATAGTTGTTAATTTATATTCAGGAGCTATTTTATATTGTAAGGCGAGTTTATGGTCATATTCAGAGACACAAATGATTTTGTCTTGAAAAACAGCAGAAAATTTATGAAGCATAATATAAAACCAGCGGGTGAAAAATGGCAGGGTATTGGTCGGGTTAAAAACCCATCCATGGGCGGTAAAAATTATCTTTGGACATTTGACATTTGACATTTGACATTTGACATTATAAATTTTCGCGGCGATTGAGCCGATAACGCCGGCTTTTGAACTGTTTAGATGGATGATGGCCGGTTGCTCCTTTTTATAAATTTTTATCAATTCAGCTATTGCCAGCCAATCGTTGAAAAATAAAAAATAGGGACAAGTTTTATTGGAAAGCCATTTTATTTCTTTTCCGCCGCGGAGAAGTTTTGTTTCAAACAGTTTTTTATCAAGATTTTCTGTCAGATCGCCGATATATTTTTGGGCGCCGCCTATGCCGTCTTTGGTTATAATATAGAGTATCTTTGTCATTGTTTAAGGCGTTATAATATATACAACTTATATGATTAATAAAAAGTCTAACATAGCCGTATTCTCTTTGGCTTTTAGTCCGTTTGAAGGCGGGGCGGAAGTGGCTATCAGAGAAATTGCCGTTCGGCTTCCTGATTTTAATTTTTTTATTTTTACTTATAAATTCAATAAAAATTGGCTGTCAAAAGAACGGCGGGATAATATGGAAATAATCCGTCTCGGCAGGGGAAGAAGCGGCGAGAGATATTATGGAAGGATTTGGAATAAAATTTTTTATATTTTTAATGCTTGGCAGGAGGCGGAGAGGGCGCATAAAGAAACGCGCATAGAGATGATCTGGGCGGTTATGGCTTCTTATGGGGCGATTGCCGCCTTATTGTTCAAATTTAATCATCCAAGCATTCCTTTTTTATTGACAATCCAGGAGGGGGATTCGGAAGGTCATTTGAATTTCGGGCGGTTGGGATTAGTGGGATTTTTCGGGCGATTAGCTATGCGGAATGCCGATTATATCCAAGTGATTAGCGCGTTTCTCCGGGATTTTGTCAGAAAAAGAGGCGTAGCATGTCCAGTGGAAGTGATCCCTAATGGTGTGGATTTGGATATTTTTGGAGCCCGT
The DNA here is from genome assembly GCA_038078395.1 of Patescibacteria group bacterium. Classification (GTDB taxonomy): domain Bacteria; phylum Patescibacteriota; class Minisyncoccia; order UBA6257; family 02-FULL-45-10c; genus JBBUBH01. Next base: position 18,151 of record JBBUBH010000002.1, on the reverse strand, counting down.
TACACTCTATCTGAAATTAAGGCGATTAGGAGTAATTTGGGAGTTAAAGATGAATATGTCGTTATTACAACATCCAGATTGGTCTATAAAAACGGGATAGATGTTTTAATAGAAGCGATTGCCGAATTTAAAAAACGGAGGCCGAATATAAAATGCCTTATCATAGGCGATGGTCCGGAATATAAAAAATTAAAAGCTAAAAGCGAAAAGTTGAAAGTTGACGGCAATGTTTTATTTTTAGGCCAGGTGCTTCATAAAGATTTGCCGTTATATCTGAAAATTTCCGATGTTTTTGTCAGGCCTTCACGGTCCGAGGGGCTTGGCAATTCTTTTTTGGAAGCAATGGCGGCCGGCGTTCCGGTTGTCGGGACGCCAGTCGGCGGGATTATTGATTTTCTCAGGGATGAAGAAACTGGTTTATATATGGCGGTTGATGATTATAGGGATTTATCCGATAAAATTTCGCGCGTTATTGGCGACCCTGATTTGCGGAAAAAAGTTGTTTGCAATGCTTCGGCGCTGGTTAAAGAAAATTATTCATGGGACAGAGTTTCAAAATTATTCAGGAATATTTTTAATAAATTAATCAATGAGTAGCAAAAAATTGCTTATTGCGACCGGCATATTTCCGCCCGATATCGGCGGTCCGGCGACATATTCAAAATTACTTTTGAATAATCTGCCACGAAGAGGATTTGAAGTTAAAATTTTGGCGTATGGCGATTTCTTGCAGAGACAAAGCGGAAAAATTTTTATCGTTTCAAAAAAATGGCCGAAGGGATTAAGGCATTTTATTTATTTTTTGAAAGTTTTGCATTACGGATTGGGCGCTGATTTTATTTTTGTCCAAGATCCGGTTAGTGTCGGATTGCCGGCCATGCTGGCGGCGAAAATTTTAAGAAAAAAATTTATTGTTAAAATTGTCGGCGATTATGCATGGGAACAGGGATTCCAGCGTTTTGGCGTTAAAGATTTACCGGATGATTTCCAGAATAAAAATTACGGATTTTTTGTTGAGGCATTGCGTTTTATCCAGAAAAGGGTCTGTAAAAATGCGGATTGTATAATAACCCCGAGTTTTTATCTGAAAAAAATAGTGTCCGGCTGGGGCATTGAAGAAAATAAAATCAAAGTTATTTATAATGCGGTTGATATTTCCGAAATTAATTTTACAAAGGAGGAAGCAAGGAGAAAATTAATGTATCCGGGCAATATTGATGATAAGATTATCCTTTCCATAGGCAGAGATGTGCCCTGGAAGGGATTTTCTCGGCTTGCCGCTGTTTGCGATGAATTAAAAAAAGAAATTCCTGATTTAAAATTAATAATCATCGGTAAAGATAAAAAAATACCCAGGGAGGCGGTTTTCTTAAATTTAAAAGCGGCCGACGCATTTGTTTTAAATACCGGCTATGAGGGATTATCCCATCAGATTTTGGAGGCAATGGCGGCCGGCGTTCCTGTTATTGCGACAAACGTCGGCGGCAATCCGGAACTAATTAAAAGCGGCCAAAACGGTTTATTGGTTAAATATAATGATAGGGAAGAATTAAAAGAAGCGATAAAAAAAGTGTTATTTAATAAAGTTGATGTCGCCGATTTTGTCAAAAAATCACAGGATTTTATCAAATTTTTTACGGAAGAAAAAATGATTTCAGAATTAATTAAGATATTGGAATAAATATGAAAGTTTTAATGCTTTCAACCGATCAGAGAATCTTTGAGGAGAATTCGGAAGTCCGGCAAAGAATGGCTGATTTCGGTTCCGTTTTTGACGAGTTGCGCATAATTGTCTATACGAAAGGAAAATTGCATAAAAAAACCGCGATTGCCGGCAATGTTTTTGCTTATCCGACCAATACTAGATTCAAATTATTGTATTTTTGGCAGGCGTATAAAATCGGAGCGGGAATAATCAGGAATTCCTGCCTGCCGGTAGGCATGGGGAAATCGGGAATTGTCCCGATTCCATCGAGGACTCGCGACAAAGTCGGAGGAAATTTTGCGATAACAGCGCAAGATCCTTTTGAAACGGGTCTTGCCGGATGGTTTTTGAAATTAAGATTTAAAATTCCTCTGCAAATCCAGATTCATACCGATTTATTCAGCCCCTATTTCAGAAAAGAGTCGTTAAAAAACAGATTAAAACTGATATTGGCGGAATTTTTATTGCCCAGGGCCGATGGCATTCGTGTCGTTTCCGAACGCATTAAGCGATCGCTTGAGTCAAATGTCAAATGTCAAATGTCAAATGTTTCTGTATTGCCTGTTTTTGTTGATATTAAAAAAATAAAGGATGCAAAAATTGAAATCGATCTGCGGAAAAAATACCCAAATTATGATTTTATTGTTTTGATAGCTTCTCGCATAGCGACAGAGAAGAATTTCAGTTTAGTAATGAGGATTGCAAGCGGGATATTCATAAAATATCCCCGAACTTTATTTTTAATTGTCGGCGGAATGCCAAAAAATATCCAAGAATCTCTTCTCTGCCATCACCCGATGTTGAAGGACAATATAATTGTTGAATCATGGACTAATGACTTGGTTTCTTATTATAAAACCGCGGATTTATTTCTATTGACTTCTAATTATGAAGGATATGGCAGAACTGTTGTTGAGGCGATGGCCTCCGGATTGCCGGTGGTTATGACAAATGTCGGATTGGCTGGGGAAATAATAAAAGATAATTGGAATGGTTTTGTGGTTCCGGTAAATGATTCAGAAGAATTGACAAGGGCAGTTAAAATGATGATTGATGATTCGGGAAAAAGAAAATTATTCATTCATAGATCCAGAGAAATTGTTGATAATTTTCCGGATAAAAGGAGTTATCTGGAAAAATACAGGAATTCTTTAAATTTAATGTTAAAATAAACTGATATGAGAGAAATTTTAGAAAAAATTTTTCAACCAAAATTAATCCTCGTTTACATCCTGATTTTTTCTTTTTTGGTAAGATTGGCCGGCATAGGATACGGCCTTCCGCTCTGGCTTATTGATGATGAACCGCCATTTACTTTGGCGGCGTTAAAAATGATTCAGCTGAAAACTTTATTGCCCGCTTTTCATATGGAGGAATTTAAGGCCTTTTTGTATTACCCGCCCTATCTTTCTTATTTGTATCTTTTGCCGTTTTCCATATTATTGGGGGTGAAATATCTGTTTTTTTCCGGAGGA
>JBBUBH010000002.1:0-14871 GCA_038078395.1 Patescibacteria group bacterium | reverse complement strand
ATTTTTTATCTGGCAAGCGGAATTTTTATTTTTTTGGCAGTATTGCCGGCTGTAATTTATCCCGGAAGTTTTGGTTTTACGGGAGATGTTACTACTGATAACGCGAAAACATTTTTTGGTATTTTACAGAGCCCCTTCTTGTTTCTTAAGCCGGTAGCATTATCCGAGCCTATTTTAATGATATTTGCGGTTATTGGACTGGCGGCAGCTTTTTTGTTCATGAAACGTATTTTTTGGCCGGTTTTCCTTTTTATTTATACCTATAGCGCAATTTTTTATTTATTTTTCCGTTATGAGCACAGATTTACAATCGCTCTTTTTCCATTATTAGTTCTTATGGCCGCCTATGGTTTTGAAGAATGCTATAAAAGAATATCCAATAAAATTCTTCGGGTTGTTTTTATGCTGATATTGGCGATTCCGCTGGTTTTATCATTGCGGTTAAGTTATTTATTTTATAATGATGATTCCCGTGTTCATGCCCGCCAATGGATTGAGGAAAATATTCCCCATGAATCTAAGATATTAGTGTATGCGCGGCTAACCCGCTTATCTTCTACAAAAGAAGCCATTCAGGAGCAGGAAAAAATAGACCCCGGTTCTTTAAGAAAAGTGGATATTGCGGAAGAAAATTTGGCTTCCGGCCGGTCGGATGCTTTTCATGCCTTGAATTTTTATTCAGTCGGTAATCCGGAATTTTATCAGAATATAAAAAAATATGCTTCATCTAACGATTATCAGTATTTATTCATGGAAATGGATAATTTTAACAGGAATCAGAAACAATGGGACCAGATTTGGCAGATATCGGAAAATAAGCAGGAATTGGCGTCTTTTGGCGGTGCGCCGGAAGATTATTCTCTTTTTGTCGGGCAATTGACTGGCAACCCGTTTTATCTGTTAAAATTAAAAGAAATGGGGCCGCTGATAAAAATTTATAAATTATGAAAATTATAGTAATTATTCCGACGTATAAGGAAGGAAATTCAATAAGCCGGCTTATAGATGCGGTGGAAAAGGAATTCAAACTGATTGCAAATCATCAGATGAGTATTTTGATAGTTGACGGCAATTCTCCTGATAATACGATTGAGATTGTGAAAAATAAAGCCGGATTATACAGCAATATTGATTTTATTATTGAGAAAGAAAAGCGCGGATTAGGAATGGCTTATATAACTGGAATGAATTATGCAATAAAGAATTTAAAGGCTGACGCGATTATTGAGTTTGATGGCGATTTTCAGCATAATCCGGCCGATATAAAGCGTTTGGTTGCTGAATTTGATGACGGATATGATTATGTGATCGGTTCGCGGTATGTTCCCGGCGGCAGAATTCCCGAGGAATGGGCTTTATATAGGAAATTATTGAGCAAATTTGGAAGTTTGTATATAAAATATGTTTTGTCGCTTCCGACAAATGACAATACTTCCGGCTTGAAATTATCGCGGGTTAAAAATTTTGCCGAAAGATTGCCGCTAGATGAAAATAAAATTCTGTCAAAGCAATTCGCCTATAAAATTCATCTTTTATATGAAATGGTTAAGATGGGCGCCAAAACCAAAGAAATTCCGATTAAATTCTTGGAACGGGAAGAGGGCGATTCTAAGAGTTCATTTAAAGATATTATTGAATCTTTAAGGGTGGTTTCCATCTTATTTTTAAGAAAATTCAAATATGATTAAATATTCAGATAAATTGGTTTTAAGGGCAAACGAGCTTTATTTTAATTTGGTAGAGGGGGATTACGAGCACTCTACCGATGAAATTCTTATTTTGGAACCGTCACGGTGGAAAATAATGATAGAAAAGTTGATTGCCATAATACCAATTAAAAAAAGAATAGTTTTAGATGTCGGTTCCGGAAACGGTTTTGTCGCCACAGCTTTATGTCCATATCTCAATGAAAAAGACGAATTTATTTGTTTGGATGTTTCTTCAAAGATGCTGGATCGGTGCAGATTAAATCTGAGTAGCAGGGGATTTAGTTGTAGATTGGCTTATAAACAATATAATGGAACGCGCTTGCCCTTTGAAAATGAATCTGTTGATATCATAACTTTAAATTCTGTTTTACATCATATTTTTAATCATGATATCTTTTTAAAAGAGGCGGGACGTGTATTAAAAAAAGACGGTTATTTGATTATTGGTCACGAAGCTAATTCTAAATTTTATAAGAATAAAATTATTTGGACATTGTATCGGATTTTATATCTTTTATTCCATCCATTATCAATCATGGATGTTTTATGGAGACATGGATTTTTAAAAAAGGGGCATAATTTCATTCCAGAAAAATATGATAAGGTGACTGATAAAATAAACGATATTTTATTATCGGAAGGCTTAATTAAGGAACGCCTTTCCGAATTTAAGATTAATAAAATTATTGAATATCATAGCATCAATGGTTTTGATGCCGATGAAATTAATAATTGCTTAAATGCGGGAGGGGATGATTTCCGGCTTGTGTATTCTGAAACTTATAATCATTTATATTGGATATTTATGGAACATTATAAAAATCCGTTGATTTCTGGTTTAAATAAAATTTTAGGTTTTCTATATCCAAAAGATGGGAAAACCATGCTGCTGGTATTTAAGAAATTTTAATCATTGATTATTATATAAATTATTATGCTTAGAAAAATTAAAATTGCTTTTATGTCAGATGCTATGGATCGGCGGCCGGAGCGGTCGATTACGAGCAGGCGGCTTGTAGAAAATCTATTGAAACATCCGGAATTGGATATTTATCTTATTCATTATCAAAAAATGCCAGATGACCCGCTTTATCAGCGGGTTCACGAAATAATAATTCCTTTATTGCCCCTGCCATGGGCTTCGCATTTTTTTTCGTTTCTTTGGTTTTGTTTAAAAACCAAAGAAAAATTTGATATTTTCCAATGGATGGTGGCGCGCCCTTATCCATTTTTTTGGCTGGTGCCGGCTGAAAAAATCGTAGTGACTGCACATGATGGCTATGTAGGCCTCTGGACTGTACCCAACACTTTTTTTTGGGCTATGCTGAGATTTTTTCACCGTTACATTGATGCAATAATCGGTGTTTCGGAATTTGCAAGCAAAGAAATTATATATACTTATCATGTCCGTCCTGAAAAAGTTTTTACAATTTACAATGGAATTGATCCGCTTTTCAGGCATGTTTCTGAAAATAAGGCGCGCCATATTGTTAAAAAATATGGCATAGATATTGATAAATATTTTATTTATGTCGGAGGGTTGCAGACTCATAAAAATGTTAAACGGGCAGTTGAGGCTTATATTTTATTGCGTGATACGGCCAATATAAGGGAGAAATTATTGATTATCGGAAAATCTTCATATGGGGCAGAAGAAGCCCATAATTTGGCTGAAAATTCACAATATTCAAAAGATATTTTATTTATTAATTATGTGCTATTAGATGATTTACCGGCATTTTACAGTTTGGCGACTGCTCTGGTATTCCCCTCTCTTAATGAGGGTTTTGGATTGCCGATAATTGAAGCTATGGCCTGCGGTACGCCGGTCATAACTTCAAATGTTTCCGCTTTGCCGGAAGCGGCCGGAGGAGCGGCATTATTGGTAAATCCTTATGATTCAACTGATATAATGAAGGCAATGAATAAAATATCAGAAGATGGATTTTTAAAAAAAGAATTAAATGAAAAAGGAATCAAGCATGCAGGAAATTTTTCATGGGAAAAATACGCAGAAGAAAATTTTTTATTATACCGGCGGATTTTGAATTTAAATTAATTATGAACTCTTTATCAAAAATAGTGGGAAAATTTTCTAAGCAAAATATTTGCGTTATCGGCGATTTGATGGCCGATTATTATATTTTTGGCGATACCAACAGAATTTCTCCGGAAGCTCCTATGCCAGTAGTCCTTGTAAAGGAAGAAAAAATGGTTCCTGGCGGCGCTTCTAATGTCGCTGCTAATGTTGCCGCTTTAGGGGGAAGAGTTACTATTATTGGTTTAATTGGAGAAGATTCTGCCGGAAAGGAGTTGGTGGAGGAATTACGCAAAAGAAAGATTAATACGGCGGGTGTCATTTCTAATGATAGGCATCCTACTATCCAGAAATTCAGAGTTATCGCCAGGGGGCAGCAATTGGTCCGTTATGATAAAGAAATTTCTAAACCTATAAGCAAGATTTTGGAGCAGAAAATTTTAAAATTCATTAAAGACAATATCCAAAATTGGGATGCTATTGTGATTTCCGATTATGCTAAAGGATTATTCAATGAATTTTTGGCGAAAAATCTTATTGCTACTGCCCGGAAGCATAAAAAGCCGGTTGTATCAGATCCTAAATTCAAGAATTTCTCTTTTTTTAAGGGATCATCGATGATAGCTCCGAATAAAAGCGAGGTTGAGATGATTATGGAAAAACCGATGCTGAAAAGAAGAGATTTGGAATTGGCCGGCAAATATTTAAGCAAAAAATTTAATTCCAATATCTTGATTACTTTGGGTCCGGAGGGCATGATTTTATTTGAAAATAAAAAGTCGTTTTATTTTCCAAGCCGCGCAAAAGAGATATTCGATGTCACGGGTGCCGGCGATACCGTAATGTCGGGATTGGCGTTGTCATTGGCCAGCGGCGCCACCCTTAAGCAAGCGGCCCAGATTGCCAATTCGGCGGCAGGAATTGTGGTGGGAAAAATTGGCACCGCCACCGTCTCTTCTTCAGAATTAATAAATAGTTTGCTTTAATTATGAAGCTAATTTATGTTGCTAATATCAGATTGCCGACTGAAAAAGCGCACGGAATTCAGATAATGAAAATGTGCGAGGCTTTTGCTGAAAAAAGCACAGAAGTGGAATTATTGGTTCCAATGCGCCGGAATGATTTAAAACAGGATATTTTTGATTTTTATAATATAAAAAGAATATTCCGGATAACGAAGATTCCTTGTTTTGACATGGTTTCTTTTGATTTTTTTAACATCGGTTTTTTGGTATCCACTGTCAGTTTTTTAATTTTTGCGAAAATTTATTTATTTTTCAGAAAATATTCTGTTTTGTATTCCAGGGAGCAATTAATGGGATTTTTTTTTAAAAATTATATTTTAGAGGTTCATACCTTGCCCGAAAAAATCGGTTATTTCCGCAGATGTTTATTAAACCGGGCTAAAAAAATTATTATTTTAACCGGACTGATGAAAAAGAGATTGATGGGAGCGGGGATTCCGGAAAGCAAATTTTTGGTTTCTTCTGATGCGGTAGATATTAAAGAATTTGATATTGGTGTTTCAAAGGAAGTGGCGCGGGAAAAATTGAAATTACCACAAGATAAAAAGATTATTTTATATACGGGCAGTTTTTTGCTTTATAATTGGAAAGGGGTGGATATTTTATTAAAAACCGCCCAATTGCTTCCGGATAATTATTTACTGGTCTTGGTTGGCGGCCATTCTTGGGAAATAGAGAAAATTGAACGGGAATATGATTTGGAAAGAATAAAATTAGTGCCTTATGTGCGTCATCAGATTATTCCTTTTTATTTGAAATCCGCCGATATTTTAGTTATTCCCAATAAACAGGGCGATAAAGCTTCTGAAGAATATACTTCTCCGCTTAAATTATTTGAATATATGGCCTCCCATAGGCCGATTATCAGTTCTGATTTGCCTTCTCTAAGAGAAATATTAACTGAAAAAGAGGCGTTATTTTTCAAACCGGACAGTCCCGGAGATTTGGCAAAAGTTTTGTCAGAGAATATGGATAATTCGGCGTTGCTTCAAAAAATAGCCGATAATGCTTTTAAAAAAGTCCAGGGATATACTTGGGCAAATAGAGTTTTGCAGTTGGAAAATATATTTAATATCCCATAATTTCAGGTTCCGATTCTCAGATTAAAATTGACAATAAGTTAATTTTTTGTTATTTTTATAAGCAAAAGTTCTTTAAAAAATAAAATCTGAGAGGGAATGATGAAAGGCAAACGCCTGATAATGGTTGGTAGATGGGAATTCATAGAACCGCTGGGAATTATTTATTTGGTTGGGATTGCCCATAGGCTTGGTTGGGAAATCAGGATTCATTTGGTTAAAGGATCGGATTTTGGTTCTTTAATTAAAGAGGTTGCTGATTTTAAGCCGGATATCGTCGGATTTTCGGTTTGGACAGGCCAGCATAAAGAAACTTTTGCGGCCGCCGATCGTATTATGGAAATGGGAGTAAGAGTGGCTATGGGCGGACCGCACGCGACTTATTTTACTGAAGAGTGCGAGGGACATGCGGATTGGGTGGTGCGCGGCGAAGGTTTCAGGAATTTCCGCCTGATACTTGAAAATAAATTGCCATTTGGCATGCATTTTGACGAAGTGCGTATGGCCGAGGGATTTCCAATTCCTCAGCGAGACATTGTTTATGAACAATATTCTCATTTTGCTAAAAGCCCAATCAAAAGTATCATGTGTTCTATTGGATGTCCGTTTAATTGCTCGTATTGTTTTGCTTCTTGTTATAACAAAATGTACGGGGGATTTAGTTTATATTTGCGGTCAGTTGATGAGATTATTGATGAGGTATTGCGGATTCGCGATAATTATCCGTTGGAATTGATTTACGTTCAGGATGATGTGTTTGGAATAGATTTGAATTGGCTGCGCGAATTTACGAAAAAATGGAATACTTTGGTTAAAGTTCCGTTGCACGGACAAATTAGACTTGAACTTACAAACAGCGAAGAACGACTTGATTTATTCAAAGAAGCGGGTTTTACCGGGTTTACTTTTGCTATTGAGCATGGGAATGATTGGATAAGAAAATTTGTGCTTCATCGGGCAATGGAGAATAAATTAATTCATTTGGGTATTGAGAAATTAAAGAAACGGGGATTTGCCATTCGCACTGAGCAGATGTATGCTCTGCCTCTTTCCGATATTTCAGGCGATCTTGAAACTTTGGAGCTTAATGTCAATTTAAATCCGGATATGATGTGGTCTACGATTTTTGCCCCTTGTCTTGGCACGGCATTGGGAGAAATGGCAGCTAATCTCGGAATATACCGCAGCAGGAATAGTGATGACATTGATACTTCATATTGGATAAAGGGCGTTCTCCATCATATTGCCGGCGGCAAAAAATTATTTGAGAAACCGGTTTTGGAATGCGCAACTGGTTTGCGGGATAATCCTTTAGCAAGGATGAGGGCTGTGCCTGCGGATCTTTTATCCGCGGATATTTATTATGGATCAGACGCTTTATTTCGGATTGAATATCTGAATCCTCTGAATAATGCCCGGTATTATGACCAGGCAACAATGTTGCAATGTCTTTCGGGCTGGTTGTCAAAAGTTTGCCAAGGATATAAGCTGGCGGCAGATTTTATAAATCTTCCGAAAGAAGAATGGACATGGCATCGGCTTGGCGAACTTACAGTTAAACATCTTGACGGATTAGGTTTGCGGGACCAGCGTGAAATTTGGCGGCATGATTTTATTAAATTGTGTGGAGAATTTATGGCAGGGGAAATTCCTAAAAAAATTAAAGATAATCCGTATTATTTTTGTTATTTTCCGGCGGGAGCGATTCTTGCTCAGAAATTACAGTCAAAAGGATTTTTTGAAAGCGAAGATTGGCTATTGCTTAGCGCCATTAGCAGAAATCATTTATTTGAATATGGCTTATATAAGATTAAGAAAGGAGACCCTCCGATTGTAATCCGTTAAGTAATAATATATCGTCCGTTTGTGAATCAAGCGGGCGTTTTTATTAGTTATATATTATAATGTATGAAAATATGAGCAAACAATATAAGATTTTATTGATTCTTTTGGTGTTGGTATTTGGGGTTAATATTATTTATTCATTTTATTTTAAGATTACTCCAGCGATTGACGCTCGCGCTTATGACAATATTGCTTGGAATATTGCGCAGAGCAATGGTTATAGGGAATTGGCGGACGTGCCATTTGCCGAGGATAATTCAATAGTCAGAGTTGGTCCCGGATACGAATTCTTTTTAGCGGCGATTTATTATGTTTTTGGGCATAATTATGCGGCGGTTTGGGTTATTCAGGCATTATTGCTGGCGTTATCGGCATTTTTGATTTTTTTTGTTTCTAAAGAAGTTTTCGGTAAAGATTGGAATTTTCTTATAGGAATAATTGCCGCCGTACTAGTGGGGTTTTCTCCAGACTTGATTACTTTACAGGGTATGCTGATGTCGGAAACTCTTGGTATTTTTTTGATAATTTTAACCGTTTATTTATTTTTTAGGCATATTAATAAAGAAAATCCTTCTATTTCCGGCGCGGTTTTATCGTCTATAAGTTTAGCTTTTACGGCGTTGGTAAGGACTCCGGCTATATTTCTCCTTCTGTCAGTAATTGGATATTATATTTTTCGCAGGCAATGGAAATTTTTAGCAGTATTTTTAACAGTATTCATTATTTTGTTTATGCCATGGGCAATTAGGAATTATATTGTTTTTCACGCTTTTATTCCGACGAATTTAGCCTATGGCCTGGATTTGGCGGCAGGAAATCATCCAGGAGCAAGCGGGGAGCTGGAACCGCACGAGATAAGCGGACAGTTAATTGAACAATATGGCTATTTAAAGGCCAATTCTTTATTGTTGCGCGAAGCAGTTGGTTTTATATTTAGCCATCCGTTGGAATTTTTGAAAATAACTTTTTACCGGATATCAATTTATTTCAGTTTTGCCCGTCCTACCGGTTTTTGGTTTCATCTCCACGGTTTAAGCAGGGCGCTGACATTGGCGTCTTCCGCGTTTTATTCGGCCCTGCTGTTCTTTTTCGGTTTTTGGGGCATTTGGAAAATTAAAGATCTGAAAGAACAAAAATTAAATGCTCAATTATTATTGTATATGCTGATTATGATGCCGTTGGCGGTTATCGGGATAGTGGTTGAGACGCGCTATAGGTCTTCGGTTTATCCGTTTTTTGCTGTTTTTGCCGGCTATGGCATTAATTTATTGTGGCAAAAAAAGGCGGAATGGAAACCAATTTTTTATATTGCCCTGTTGTTTTTAGCCAACACATTTTTTGATATCTTAAGGAATTTTGGGAGGATTATCGGGCGGATTCAGGAATTAATAAAATAGATTTTTTATTATAATTTTCCACGGCATAATAAGTCCTTCCAGAATTATAAAATATGACATTTTTGATTCTCCGCCGTTTCGTTCTTCAAAAAATATCGGTGATTCTTTGATTTTTATTTTATTTTTTGCGAGATAATATTTTAAACTTGAAATAAAAGCATATCCTTTCGGGCTGAGAAGATGAAAGTTTATTTTTTCCAAGACATTGGTTTTAATCACATTATAGCCGGTAGTCCAGTCATGAATCGGATACCGGAAGAAAAATAATCTTAAATAAAGATTGCCGTTGGCGCTGAGAAATCTGCGCCAGATTCCCCATTTTTTAGTGACCCCTCCGTTTGGAATATATCTTGATCCGATTACTAAATCAAAATTTTCGGAAAGTTCCAGCATTTTCGGGAGATATTTCGGATCATGCGATAAATCAGCATCCATCATGGTGATTGTGTTAAAATTTTTCATGGATTCTTTAAATCCGGCCATATACGCTTCTCCTAAGCCGTTTTTGAAGGGCCGTTTTAATAACAAAAGATTTGGATATTTTTCTTTTAATTTTTCAACTGTTTCGGCTGTTCCATCGGGCGAATTATCGTCCACTATCATTACATAAGTTTCCGGCATTAAATTAAAGATTTTTTCCAATAACAAAGAAATGTTACTTTTCTCATTATAAGTGGGTATTATGATTATATTTTTTGCCATTTAAGTTTATTTTACTATAAAGAAGATTTAATTTATAATCAATCTTATGAATAAGCTTTCAATAGTTATTCCCGCCTATAACGAAAAAAATACGATAGAGGCGATTATCAAGAAAGTAAAAGCCGTTGATTTGGGCGGCCTTGAAAAGGAAATTATTATCGTTGACGACGGGTCAAAAGATGGAACAAGGGAAATTCTCCGGCAGATGCCGGGAATCCGCCTGATTTTACATGAAAAGAATTTAGGCAAAGGAGGGGCGATTAAAACCGGTTTTCAGAATGCCACCGGCGATATTTTGATAATTCAGGATGCGGATTTGGAATATGACCCGCAGGATTATAAAAAAATTCTCAGTCCGATATTAAATGGCCAGGCGGATGTGGTTTACGGATCAAGATTTCTGACCAGTGAACCTAAAAGAGTTTTATTTATCTGGCATTTTTTGGGCAATATTTCATTGACCCTGCTTTCTGATTTATTGACCGGGTTGACTCTTACCGATATGGAAACTTGTTATAAGGCCTTTCGCAAAGAAGTGGTGGATTCTTTTAAAGATAAAATAAAATCCAGGCGGTTTGGAATTGAACCAGAATTGACGGCTTTGGCGGCGAAAGGAAAATGGAGAATATACGAGGTTGGCATTTCTTATTATGGAAGAACATATAAAGAAGGAAAGAAAATCGGCTGGCGCGACGGTTTTGCGGCTATTTGGCACATAATAAGGTTTAATTTATTTAATTAACAATAAATGGTGATGAAAAGATTAAAAGTCCTATTGATGAGGCCGGATTCGTGTTCTGATGAATTAATACCGCCATTGGGGCTGGGTTATTTGATTACGGCTGCCAGAAAAAACCATGATGTTGATTTATTGGACGGCATTAAAGAAAAATTAACGCCGGAAAAATTCGGGGAAATTCTGAAAAAAAATAAATATGACGTTATAGGAATCCAGATTTTTACTTTTCAGGTTATAAGGGCGAAAGAGTATATCCAAAAAATCAAGGAATTATTGCCTGATGCGAAAATAATTTTTGGCGGCCCTCATCCGTCCTGCGCTTTTGCGAGTATTATGCAATTTTTTCCGCAAATTGATTGGGCCTTTAAGGGCGAAGCGGAAAAGGGATTTGCCCAGCTTTTGGATTTGATATCTGAAGGGAAAATCATGGATGAGAAATTGGCCGGGATTCCGGGGTTAATTTGGAGGATTAACGGCCGGACAGTGGTTAATCAGCAGAGTTTTGTGGAAAATCTTGATGAGTTGGGAATGCCAAGTTGGGATATTTTAAGGCCGGATTTATATCCATTAGCCCCTCATGGAGGATTTTTTAAAAATTATCCGATAGCTCCGATTATCATTACCCGGGGTTGTCCGTTTTCTTGCACTTATTGCGCCGGGAGCCTTGTCAGCGGAAAAAAAATCAGATTCAGAAGCGTTGATAATGTGATAGAGGAAATAAAATTTTTGCATGATAATTACGGCATCAGGGAAATTCATATTGAAGATGATAATTTCACTTTTAATCCGGAATTCGTGAAAGATTTTTGCAGAAAGCTTAAGGAAAATAATCTCAATATTTCCTGGACATGCCCGAATGGCGTCCGTTTGGACACTTTGACGGAAGAATTATTGATGACTATGAAAAATTCCGGGCTTTATAGTATTTCAGTTGGGATAGAATCGGGTTCGGAAAGAGTGCTGAAGGATATGAAGAAAAGTCTGACTAAAGAGAAGATACGCGAAAAAGTCAGTTTGATAAAAAAATGCGGATTGGAAGTTTCCGGATTTTTTATCATCGGTTATCCCACCGAAACAATGGAAGATATTATGGAAACTATGAATTTTTCCATAGAACTCGGTCTTAAAAGGGCGGGATTTTCTTTATTTAAGCCGTTTCCCGGCACGGAGGTGACGAGAAAACTGATAGAGAGCGGGGAAATAAAAGAAATGTCTGATGAGGATTGGGGCAGGTTTGTTCTGGCTGATGCGGTTTATGCGCCAAAGGGATTTACAAGAGAACAAATGAAAAAATTAAGAAGAAAAGCGCTGGTCAGATTTTATTTCAGACCTCAAATTATGATTAAGTTTTTCAGCGAGATAAGAAACATGAAGCATTTAAAACTTGTTTTATTAAGGATTTACAGCTGGTTATTTAAAGCTAAGTAAGAAATTATGCGCAAAGTTTATTTGGATTACGCGGCTACAACTTATATTGATCCGTCGGTTTTACGGAAGATGAATCCGTATTTTGCCGATAAATTCGGCAATCCTTCCTCGTTGCATGCGGCTGGCAGGGAAGTTCGTTCCGCTATTGAAAACGCTCGGATAGAGATTGCCAAGATTTTAAATGCCGAAGGTAAAGAGATAATTTTTACCGGTTCTGGAACCGAATCGGATAATTTGGCGATTTTAGGAGCGGCAATGGCTTATAAAGATAAGGGAAAACATATTATTATTTTAAAAATAGAGCATCCGGCAGTAATGGAAGCGGCAAAAAAACTGGAAAAACAGGGATTTGAAATCACTTATTTAAACGTCAATCCGGAAGGATTAATTGATCTTTCCGAACTGAAAAAATATTTAAGGAAGGATACAATTTTGGTTTCTGTTATTTATGCCAATAATGAAATCGGCACCATACAGCCAATCGCAGAAATTTCTGAAATTATCAGAAATTTCCGCATTCATAATTCATTATTCATGTTTCCGCTATTTCATACCGACGCCTGCCAGGCGGCCGGGGCTTTGGAATTGGATGTTAAAAAATTAGGAGTGGATTTGATGACGCTTAACGGTTCAAAAATTTATGGCCCCAAAGGAATAGGATGTTTGTATGTTTCTAAAAATATAAGATTGGAGCCGATGATTGTCGGAGGCGGTCAGGAAAACGGCTTGCGGGCGGGCACGGAAAATGCCGCTTTGATTGTCGGTTTTTCCGAGGCATTAAAATTGGCGGAGAAATTAAAAAATAAAGAATCGGGACGATTGAAAATTTTAAGGGATTATTTCATTAAGAATGTTTTAAAAGCGGTTACACATAGCAGGCTTAATGGCCATTTTGTTAAAAGATTGCCGAATAATGCCAATATTTCAATTAGCGGGATAGAGGGGGAATCAATGGCTTTAATGCTGGATAATTACGGCATTTGCGCTTCAACCGGATCAGCATGTTCTTCGCGCAAATTGACTCCTTCGCATGTGCTTCTAGCTATAGGCATTACCCCGGAACTTGCCCATGGCAGTCTGAGGTTTACTCTGGGCAGAAAAACAAAAAAAGGCGATTTGGATTATGTTTTAAAAGTTTTGCCGCCAATAGTTAAAAAATTAAGGAAAATTTCAGCAATAAAATAATGGAAAACGAAAAAATAAACCAGCAGGAAGAATGGCTTTACAGTAAAATTGTAAAAGACCATTTTTTTAATCCGCGGAATTATTTGGAAATGGAAAATTATGAAGCGGATGGTTTTGGGACTGCCGGAAGTCCGGTTTGCGGCGATTTAATGAAGGTCTGGATAAAAGTTGATGCTAAAACAAATAAGATTATTGATTGCAAGTGGCAGACGTTCGGATGCGCTTCGGCCATAGCCTCAACATCAATGATGTCCGTGATGGTCACTGAAAATGGCGGAATGGATTTGGAAGGGGCGAAAAAAATAGATGCTCAAAAAATAATGGACCGCCTTGGCGGATTGCCGGATAATAAAATTCATTGTTCGGTGTTGGGTCATTTGGCTTTAAGAAGCGCGATAGATGATTATCAGAAAAAGCGGGAAATTTCAGATGACATGGAAGAAGTTTTTGTTTTAAAAAATAAAAAAGAAGAGGCTTCCGGCGTATTCACTTTGGAATTCATTCCGGAAGAAAATAAAATTTTTGATTTTAAGGCGGGCCAATTCGCTTTATTCGGGATTTTGAATGAAAAATTTTCCGGAAGCCATGGCAAGGCCTATACAATCACAAGTTTGCCTGGAGAAAAATTTATAGCCATTACGGTAAAAAGAGCCGGGGAATTTTCCAATGCTTTATGCGATTTGGAAATCGGGGATAGGGTGAAATTTTCCGGTCCATTCGGAAATTTTTATCCGGCGGAATTGAGCGAGAACGTTATTGTTTTTTTATCAGGCGGGATCGGCATTACTCCGTTTTATGCGGTCATTAAAGATTTTTTAAAAAGAAAAATAAACAGAAAAATTATTTTATTTTACAGCAACAGGAATGAAAAAGATATAATTTTTTTTAAAGAATTGAAGGAAATTTCTGAAAAGTGGGATAGTTTGAAAGTTATTCATATTCTTACTCGTGAGAAAGAAAAAATCACTCATATTGATGAATATAAAAGAATGGATATGGAAATGATTAAAAAATATATCGGGGATTTGGACAAGAAAGATTATTTTATTTGCGGACCGTCTGATTTTGTCATGAACATCAGAGAACAGCTGAAAAATGCCGCCGTTGACGGCAGTCATATTAAAATTGAGGCCTTTTAAATTAAAATTCGGCTAATTTTCTATCTTGATTATTCTGATTGGGCAGACATCGGCGGCTTCTTTGGCGCATCTTAGCTCTTCTATTTCTAATTCAAAAACACCATTTTTTTCCTGGGAATTTTTCAGGACAGCCAAGCCGTCTTTTCCGGACATTTCAAATATTTCAGGGCAGACAGATGCGCAGGCGCCGCAGCCGATGCATTTGTCTCTTTCATGGATAATTTTTTTCATATATATTAATATTAAATCATTAACTTAAAAATTAAAAGAAGACAAAATGATTAATAATAAAAAAGTTGTTGTTGTGTTGCCCGCTTATAATGCCGGGAAAACATTGGAAAGAACTGTGGCCGCAATTCCAAAAGAATTTGTAGATGAGATAATTTTAATTGATGATGCCAGTAAAGATAATACTGTTGAAGTGGCGAGAAAACTTGGATTAAAAGTTTTTGCCCATCCTAAAAATCTCGGCTATGGAGGGAATCAAAAAACTTGTTATAAAGAGGCATTGAAATTAGGAGCAGATGTGGCGGTAATGGTTCATCCTGATTTTCAATATGACCCTTCATTTATTCCGGAAATGAT
>JBBUBH010000001.1:0-7266 GCA_038078395.1 Patescibacteria group bacterium | reverse complement strand
TTCATCAGGCGGGATTTGAAATTATCGGCAATGATGATGATCCGGTTTATGACGCTCAGATAATTCTAGCCATGCATAGGTATCTTGAACGGCTGAAAATAAAAGATATTTCTTTGCGCATAAACAGCATCGGATGCAGGATTTGCCGGCCGAATTACCGCAAAAAATTGGTTGAGTATTATAAGGGAGTGATTTCTGAATCATGCGGGGATTGCAAGCGGAGATTCAAGCAGAACCCTTTGCGGCTTTTGGATTGCAAGAACGAAAAATGCCAAGAATTGAAATCAGGGGCGCCGATTCTTCTTGATAGTATTTGCAGTATTTGCGCGAAGCATTTCAAAGGCGTGCTTGAATTTCTGGATGAGCTGAAAATTCCTTATCAGCTGGATAATTATCTGGTGCGCGGTTTGGATTATTACAACAGGACTGCCTTTGAATTTTTCACGGATATGGTTGTTGAAAACGAAAAAGATCCGTCTTTGCCGGGCTTAAAATTTGATTTTGCCCTCGGCGGCGGCGGGCGTTACGATTATTTATTTGAAATGTTCGGAAACCGGCAATTGGCGGGAGTCGGGGGCGCGTTCGGATTGGATCGGCTGGTTGAAGTTATGAAAGCGGCTAAAGTTAATCTTGGTTTGAGGCCAAAACCGAATGTGTTCTTCATATATATAGGCGAATATGCCAAAAAGCGGAGTTTGACCCTTATTGAATCTTTGCGGGATGAAGGAATCCCCATGATGGAGTCGCTGGGAAAGGATTCTTTGGGCGCTCAGCTGAGGTCGGCTAATAAAGAGCAATCCGATTACGCTTTGATTTTCGGCCAAAAAGAGGCTTTTGAAGAATCAATTATTATTCGCGATTTAAGAGACGGAGTTCAGGAAACTGTCCCGCTTAAGAAATTAGTCGCGGAAATTAAGAAAAGATTAAAATAAAGTCGGAAGTCTATCGAGTCCTTAAAGTCAAAAGTCATTAAAACTTATTTGGACTTTATGGACTTTATGAACTTTTGACTGATATATGGACTGTATTTTTTGCAAAATATCAAAAAAAGAGATTCCGGCGGAGATTGTTTGCGAGGATGAGAAGATAGTGATTTTTAAAGACATTAAGCCGTCGGCGCCGGTGCATTATTTAATTGTCCCAAAAGAGCATATCCAGTCAATTGCTCATTTGGAAGGGAATCATCGGGATATTTTATCGGCTTTGATTTATGGCGCAAAGGATTTTGCGGCTAAATTGGGATTAAAAGGATACAAGCTTATTTTTAATGTCGGAAAAGAGGGCGGACAGGTTATTGATCATTTGCATTTGCATTTGATGGGCGGATGGAGCCGGAAGGAGGATGCGTTTATTCCGAGCATTAATAAATAATTGACTTTTCTTTTAAAAACCTTTAACCTTTAACCTATAACCTTTGACCTAATTTATGGTATACGTAATAAAAAAAGACGGGGAGACATCAAGTTCGCTTCTTTACCGGTTTTCAAAAAAAATCCAGCATAGCGGAGTTTTAAGGGAGGCAAAAAAAAGACAATTCCATAAGCGGAATGAAAATCGTTTGAAGAGGAAATTGTCCGCTATTTTTCGTTTTGATAAAAACAAAGAAGTCGCAAAGGCGAAAAAGATGGGATTGCTTTGAAATAATGCAAACAACGCGAAAATTATACGAACACTGCGAAAAGTTTGCGGCGTTCGCATGAGTTCGCAGGTTGGCATTATATTAATATGTTGCAAGAAAAACTTAACCAAGATCTAAAAGAAGCGATGAAATCCGGCAACGCTGAAAAAGTCGGCGTTTTAAGGATGCTTAACGCTTCATTTCAAAATCGCCAAATTGAAAAAGGCAAAGATGCGGTTTTAACCGATGACGAGGCGCTTCAGGTTTTAATGCGTGAAGCCAAGAAAAGAAGGGAATCAGTTGAAGCGTTCACAAAAGGCAATAGGCCGGAACTGGCGGAAAAAGAAAAATCGGAACTTTTGATCGTTGAAGCGTATTTACCGAAACAGATGAGCAGGGAAGAAGCGGCAGCGGCGGTTGAAAAAGTTTTGGCGGGATTAACTGATAAGAGCAATGCAGGGCTTGTCATGAAAGCGGTGATGGCGGAACTTAAGGGCAAAGCGGACGGGAAGCTGATAAGCGAAATTGTGAAAGAAAGGTTAGGATAAGAAACGCTCTGCTTAGCGGGGCGTTTTTGTTTGACTTTTTCTTTTAAAGGTATTATTCTTTGTTAAGCTTCTTTTAATTTAAATATCGGGAGGGGGACTGAGATGCAGATCTGGATATTGGCTGGTATTGCGGCAGCGCTTTATTGCTTTGTTGGCTTTTTATTGTTTGTGGCTCAATTCGGGTGGGCAATGAGGCAGGGATTAAAGCCTTCATTATGGCAGTGGGTTGCGTTTATTCTTTTCTGGCCCTTTTTCTTGTTTTGCTGGATTTTTAATTTTTTAAACGGCTCCTAGGCCGTTTTTTTGTTTATCCTGAACTTATTGAAAGGTTTTTTATATCTTTAATTCGCACGAATGGTAGAATAATTTGCGAGAGCTTGCGCGGCTATTTTATCATTGCTATTCTATATTTAGTTGCTTTGATTGGTGAGGATATTCTAAATGTCTGGTAAAAAACAGAGAGAAGATGATAAAAAAATGATATGCGTAGTTGCCTATGCATGCTTGATTCTGAATCTTGATGGCCACAAACAAGCTGCGCGTATTCTGACTGACAATGAAATATTCATGAATGAGTTCAAGGATTATATCTTTAAGAGAAAAAAAATAACTGCTGAAATGGAAAAACTGCTGGCAAGATTAGAGAAGGAAATAAAAAAGAAAAAAATACACGGCCGATAAGGCCGTTTTTTATTTAGTTGACCGACGCAGTTTATTTTGATAACCTGTATTTAGTTTTTTAAAATTAGGAGATGGACTGATGAAAATCGGGAACGAATTGGAATTTTTGGAAAAGATTAAGTCAAAACTGGACCGCACTGTTAAGTATATTTTCCTATCCCGCGGACAGGTGATTGAATTCAGCTATATTGATAAAAATGACGGGAAGGACATCATTTGCGCGCCTACGCAGACTGCCTGCCGGTTGGGATGCAAATTCTGCTTCCTTTCAGATTATGATTTGGAGGTTAGGAATTTGACGCCCGAGGAAATCAGCATTCCGATTCATTATATTTCGAAAGACTTAGGATTATTTAATGGCAATAATTCGGCCAGAGTTTTGCTTGTATCTTATATGGGCTGCGGCGAACCGCTTTTGAATATTGAAAATGTGATGCTGGCTTCGGAGTCGGTAAAAAAAAGATATTCATCTCATTATGGCGTGGTCAGGTTCGCGGTTGCTTCTTTAATACCCAATCTCATCGCGATGTATAATTTTATAGATTTTGTTTTGGAATTCGAACTTTTATTTAAATTCCATCTTTCATTGCATTCGCCTGACGCAGAAAAACGTAAATTTTTTATGCCGGCCGCCAGCCCGATAGAGAGTAGTATAAAGTTGGTAAAAATATTTACTGATTCAACCGGCAATTCCGCTGAAATTCATTACTCGCTTATTGACGATATTAATGATTCCGATAAAGATGCCAGTCAGCTTGCCGCGCTTCTTGCCGGACTTGGCATACCTGTAAAAATTTTAGTTTATAATGAAAAGCCGAATTTGGATTTCCGGCACTCTGAAAAGGTTGCGCGATTCCGATCGATTCTTGAAGCAGGGGGAATCAAAACAGAATTTTACCATCCGCCCGGCTGGGATATCGGAAGCAGCTGCGGGCAGTTTCTTATGGATTATTATGAAAAATATAATAAACGTAAAAGCGCATGAATTCAAAGCGGCTGAATAGCCGCTTTTTTGTTATTTATTCGATTATTGGGATATAATTAATAAATGAAAATTGAAGTTATTGTTTTAGATAAAAAAGTTCAGGAATTTAAGAAGCATATGAATAATAAAGCTCGCCGATTGGCCTCCGCTTTGGCGGGGCAAGCGGGTTTTTTGCGCAAAAATGTTGTTATTGAAGTTTATTTGGCGGATGGAAAGCGGATGAGAGCGCTGAATAAAAAATTTTTAAAAAAAGACAAGGATACCAATGTCATTTCTTTGGTAATGCCGAAAGATTTTCCCGGTCTGGTTGCCGGAGAAGTGTATTTAAATCCTTTATTTATTAAAAAAAACAGGCAAGATCTTGATTTGATGCTTGTGCACGGAGTTTTGCACATTTTGGGCTATGACCACGCGAAGAAGAATGATAGAATTAAAATGGATAAAGAGGAACAAAGACTTCTTTCTCTGATTTCTTCGT
Organism: Patescibacteria group bacterium; assembly: GCA_038078395.1. Classification (GTDB taxonomy): domain Bacteria; phylum Patescibacteriota; class Minisyncoccia; order UBA6257; family 02-FULL-45-10c; genus JBBUBH01. The sequence continues at coordinate 2,956 of JBBUBH010000001.1, read as the reverse complement.
CGGAGACTAATTTTATAGTATAATTACAGCAATATGTCTTTTAAACTCAAAGACCAGTTTTATACGAAACCGAAAGTAGCAGAATATTGTTTTGATAAATTTAAGAAAATTGCGGGGGATTTAGGGGTGGATTTAAAAGAATATATATATATTGAGCCTGCCGCCGGATGCGGATGTTTTTATCAAATTCTCCCAAATAAAAAAAGGATAGGTATTGATATTGATCCAAAGAAATACGGAACTATTTATAATAAAGGAATTATTAAATCCGACTATCTTAATTGGAAGCCGAAAGACCGCAATAAAAAGTATATTGTAATTGGCAATCCTCCATTTGGTTTAAGAGGTAAACTTGCCCTATCATTTATTAATAAATCTTATGAATATGCTGATATGGTGGCGTTTATATTGCCACAACTTTTTAATAGCGATGGCAAGGGAGTAGCGGGAAAGCGGGTATTAGGATATAAACTTGCATATAACGAAAAACTTCCTTCAAACTCTTTTATGTATCCTGATGGTACGGATATTGAAATTCACACCGTGTTTCAAGTGTGGACTAAAATAAATAAAGATAAAATAAAAATACCCCAGCTGAAAACTTGCGGTTTTTACGTTGATATTTTTTCTCTTTCGGATGGCGGCAAGCCTGCTAATACGAGAAATAAAGATATGATTGGAAGGTGCGATGTCTATCTTCCCTCCACAACATTTACTGGAATGATGGCATATAATTCTTTTTATGATTTACCCCATGAGAGAGGATATGGTGTGGTTATTAAACAAAATAAAAGAGAAATAAAAGATATTCTTAAAAATACTGATTGGGAAAAGGTCGCCTTTCCCTCAACAAATTCTGCGCTCAATTTAAGAAAAAGTATTATTGAAAATGTCATTATCCAGAAAGGATATTTTGACAGAACTCTTGTATGAAAATTACAGATATTATTCTTAGAAAAATAAAGGAGATACAGACTAGAAAACCCAAACAAATGTTTGATTGGAATGATAGTTTATATGAAGATATGCAATATCTCACTATTGATGAAAGGGGTCAGCTTGGAGAAGAAATAACTGTGGACATTCTTAAGAATTTTAAATGTAAAGTTAAATATGATTCCAGTGTTACTTCAGAGGTAAAAGGGTGGGATTTTAAAAGCAATGGCAAGAAAATAGAGACTAAGCTCGCAACTATTACGATAGGAACAGGGCAATTTCAACATGAAAATTTATATCCTCAAAGGGATTTTGATGCTATTTTATTTATTGATATTGCGCCGAATGAAGTATACCTTACAGCGGTGCGAAAAGAGGATATTCTATGGAAAAAACTTCACCGTAGGGAAAATGGTGTTTATAAATGCGACTTTACAATAAAACACATAAAGGATAACGCTATTCCAAAATTCAGCAGCTATGAAACCGGCATAGTTCATTCAGTAAAGGATTTTTTTAAAATTTATCAATATATTGAAAATTTATAGGATTATGTCCCAATCTTTTATCACTGGTTTAGATATCGGTTCAAACAGCTTAAAAGCGGTTGTGGCGGAGGTAAAAAAAGGCGGTCAAATGTCGTTTGTTAAAATTTTGAAAACGCCTTCAAGTGGAATGAGGAAGGGTTCAGTTGATGATCTTGCAGAAATGACCCGTTCTTTGAATGTGATGTTCGGGGAAATCAAAAAAATTTCCAAAGACGCTTTAAAAAATATTTATATCAATGTCGGCAGCGCCGATACCCATGTCCAGTCTTCCAGGGGCATTGTTGCGGTTTCCCGGGCTGATTTTGAAATACACCAGGATGATGTTGATCGCGCGGTTCAGGCGTCGCAGGCTATAAATCTTCCGCCAAACCGCATGATTCTCCATGCGATTACTCGGGAGTATATTGTTGACGGAGTCGGGGGAATCCGCGATCCGCTGGGAATGGTCGGGAACAGATTGGAAGTGAATAGTTTGATTATTGACGCATTTTCCCATTGGGTAAAAAATCTTACCAAGTGCGTTGAAATGGCCGGAGCAAGCGTCGGGGGTTTGATTTTTTCTCCGCTTGCTGGGGCTCGGGCAGTGCTTTCGAAAAATCAGAAAGATTTAGGAGTTGCTTTTGTTGATATAGGTTTTGGGACTACCAGTATGTGTGTTTATGAGGAAGGAAAGCTTTTACATTTGGCGGTATTTCCGGTCGGTTCCGGAAATATTACGAATGATCTGGCGATTGGATTGAAAACTTCCGTTGATACCGCTTAAGCGGTAAAACTTGCGTTCGGATCGGCGTCCGCAAAAGGAATTTCCGGCAGGGAGCAGGTTGATCTCAAAAAAATTGATCCGGTTCTTCGGCACAATGTTTCAAGAAGGATGATTGCGGATATAATAGAAGTGCGGTTAGCTGAAATTTTTGAATTTGCGAATAATGAATTAAAATTGATAGGCAAAGAGAGTCAGTTGCCGGTGGGCGTGGTGCTTGCGGGAGGAGGGGCGAAAATGCCGGGCGTTGTTGATTTAGCAAAAGAAGAATTTGATCTTCCCGTTCAAATCGGAATTCCTGATAGTTCCATTCTTGATATGCCGAACGGAGAATTGAGCTTGCAGATTGAAGATCCGGAATATGTTTGCGCGGTTGGATTGCTACTTTGCGCCAAAGAAAGGATGTTCGGAGGCGGTTCCGATATTGTTGGCGGAGAAGGGAGTTGGTTAAAAAAATTATTCAGGTTATTATTACCATAAGCAGTGTCGAAAGTCCGCAAAGTCAAAAGTTAAAAGCCATTAAAATCAAACTCAGACTTTATAGACATTAGACTTTATGACTTTTGACTAATATCATGTCCATAAAAGCCAAAAAAAATTTAAATGTTGAAGTAAGGCACGAAGGCGCCAAAATTAAAGTTGTCGGCGTCGGCGGGGCCGGCGGGAATGCGATTTCCAGAATGTATAAGGATTTTATAAAGGATGTTGATTT